>NZ_JBHXQZ010000067.1:0-45853 GCF_042717095.1 Streptomyces sp. NPDC058632
GGCCTGTCCGGCACGATCCGCCGGACAGGCCCTCGGTCTCCACGGCTCCTGCCCGGCAGTCCACCGCCGGTACGCACTCCGGCGCCCGCTCCCGGAGCATTGCGCCCCTGACGTCAGCCGCCGGCGAGCGCTCCCTTACGGGCGCCGTTCCTGGGTTCGGTCACCCCGGTTCCGGGCTCCGTCGCGCCGTCCGCCCGCGGGCCAGGTCTCTTCCGGTGTGCCGGTTCGCGGACCTCGCCCATCAGCAGTTCCGGGACGTCCTCCAGGGCCGCCAGGCCCCGTACCCGGCCGGACGCGCCGGTCACCTGGGCGAGGTGGGTGGCGGCGCGGCGCATCACGGTGAGGGCGTCGTCGAGCGGGAGTTCGGGTCCGAGGGCCGGCATGCGCCGCCGGAGCCGCTGTGGCACCGCCCGGTCGGGCTCCTCCAGGTCGAGTACGTCCTTGACCTGCAGATAGCCCATGAAGGTGCCGCCGGGCGCGGCGACCGGGAACCGGGAGTACCCGGTGCGGGCGGTGAGTTCCACGATCCGGGCCGGGGTGGCCTCGGGGCCGACCGTCACCAGTGACTCGCGGGGCAGGAGTACGTCCGTCACCGGGCGGGAGCCCGGTTCCAGGGCGTCCTCCAGGCGCTCGGCCTCCTCGGGGTCGAGGAGGCCCGCCTGACCGGCGTCCTCGACCAGCCGGTCGAGGCACCCCTGGCGTGTGCCCGGCGTGATCCCGGGTGTTCCCGGGTGTTCCCGGATCAGTCCTGGGACGCCTCGGGGCCGGTGGCCGTGGTCCGTGTCTCGGCGAGCGCCCGCAGGGCCCGCGCGTCGGCGATGGCGCGCTCCCGGGCGATGCCCGGCTGGATGCCGAGCACCGGCAGGCTGGTGCCGTCGCTGAGGTCGAGGAAGACCCAGGGGTCACCGGGCCGGAGGTTCACCTGAAGGATCTGGGCCCAGTCCAGGCGGCGCCGGGTCGTGATGTTGACGACGGTGACGCCCGTCTCGTCCGCGTCGACCCTGGGCCGGGCCAGCAGGACCAGGACTCCGGCCAGCAGGGCGGCGGTGAACACGAAGCTGAGGCGCTCGCCGGGGCCGAGCTGCTCCAGCAGCAGCGCGATCAGGGAGATGGCCGCGAAGAGCGCGACGGCCGTGGTGAGCAGCACCGCGCGGGTGCGGCCCGGCCGGAAGGTGACGGGCAGGGCGGGCAGGTGGACCGACGGAGGGTCCGGGGTGGCGTCCGGGGAGGGCTCGGGGATGGCGTCCGGCATGGTGCGGCTCCGGGATCGGTCCGGCTCAGAGACGGCAGGCGTGGATGGCCGTGGTGAGGATGGCACGGGCGCCGAGGTCGTAGAGGTCGTCCATGATCCGCTGGGCCTCCTTGGAGGGGACCATGGCGCGGACGGCGACCCAGCCCTCGTTGTGCAGCGGTGACACGGTCGGGGATTCCAGACCGGGGGTCAGCGCGACGGCCTTCTCCAGCTGCTCGACCCGGCAGTCGTAGTCCATCATCACGTAGGTGCGGGCGACGAGGACGCCCTGGAGGCGCCGCAGGAACTGGCCCACCTTGGACTCGACGGTGTCGTCGGCCCCGGCCTCGGCGCCGGTGCGGCGGATGACGACGGCCTCGGAGGTCATGATCGGTTCGCCGATGACCTCCAGGCCCGCGTTGCGCAGGGAGGTGCCGGTCTCGACCACGTCCGCGATGACCTCGGCGACACCGAGTTCGATGGCGGTCTCGACGGCGCCGTCGAGGTGGACCACGGAGGCGTCGATGCCCTGGTCGGCGAGGTACCGCGCGACGATGCCCTCGTAGGAGGTGGCGACCGTGCTGCCGTTCAGGTCCGCGATGCTCTTGGCGGCGCTGGGCTTGGCGGCGAAGCGGAAGGTGGAGCGGGCGAAGCCCAGGGGCAGGATCTCCTCGGCTTCGGCACCGGAGTCGATCAGGAGGTCGCGGCCGGTGATGCCGATGTCGAGGCGGCCGGACGAGACGTAGATGGCGATGTCGCGGGGGCGGAGGTAGAAGAACTCGACCTCGTTGACCGGGTCGACGATCCGCAGTTCCTTCGACTCCCGGCGCTGCTGGTAGCCGGCCTCATGCAGCATCTCCGCCGCAGGGCCTGCCAGTGAACCCTTGTTGGGGAGTGCGATGCGCAGCATGAGGTCGGCTTCCTTTGCGGTGTGACGGTGTACCGGTGGTCAGGGGTGGCAGGGGCTGCCCGCGCTCACAGGTGGGCGTAGACGTCCTCGAGGGAGATGCCTCGGGCGACCATCATCACCTGGACGTGGTAGAGCAGCTGCGAGATCTCCTCGGCGGCCGCTTCCTTGCCCTCGTGCTCGGCGGCCATCCAGACCTCGGCGGCCTCCTCGACGACCTTCTTGCCGATGGCGTGGACGCCCTTTTCCACCAGTTCGGCGGTGCGGGAGGTGGCGGGGTCGCCGTGCGCGGCCTTGTGTTGGAGCTCGCTGAAGAGCTCCTCGAACGTCTTCTTGGACATGGTGGTCCTTACCCTACGCGGTGCCGGGGGCTGCTCACCGCCAGGGTTCGGATACCGAACGCAGCGTGGCCGCGGTCGCCACCGCCGCCGTGACGGCCTCGTGCCCCTTGTCCTCGGTGGAGCCGGGCAGTCCGGCGCGGTCCAGCGCCTGTTCCTCGGTGTCACAGGTGAGCAGGCCGAAGCCGACGGGCACGCCGGTGTCGGTGCTGACCTGGGTGAGGCCGTGGGTGACGCCCTGGCACACGTACTCGAAGTGGGGTGTGCCGCCCCGGACGACGACTCCGAGGGCGACGATCGCGTCGTAGCCGCGTCCGGCGAGGACCTTGGCGACGACCGGTAGTTCCCAGCTGCCGGGGACCCGGAGCAGGGTCGGCTCGTCGATGCCGAGGTCGTGCAGGGCGCGCAGGGCGCCGTCGACCAGTCCGTCCATCACCTTCTCGTGCCACTGTGCCGCGACGACGGCGACACGGAGGTCCCCCACGTCGCGTACGGACAGTTCCGGTGCACCCTTGCCGCTCACATCTCTCCTCGGTGGTTCTCCGGCCGGCCGCCGCGGGCCGGCTCTCCTGCTGGTCGTCGCGGTTACTGGTGGCCGCGGGCGGGCACGGTCACTGGTTGCCGCAGGCGGGCACGGTCGGCGTGTCCAGCCAGGGCAGGTCGTGGCCCATCCGGTCGCGCTTGGTGCGCAGGTAGCGGATGTTGTGCTCGCCCGCGGTGACGGGCATCGGCTCGCGGCCGGTGACCTCGATGCCGTACCGGACGAGTGCCTGGGACTTGTCGGGGTTGTTGGTCAGCAGGCGGACGCCGCGCACCCCGAGGTCGGCGAGTATCCGCGCTCCGGCGGCGTAGTCGCGGGCGTCGGCGGGCAGGCCGAGTTCGAGGTTGGCGTCCAGGGTGTCGCGTCCGCGTTCCTGGAGTTCGTAGGCGCGCAGCTTGGACATCAGGCCGATGCCGCGCCCCTCGTGCCCGCGCAGGTAGACGACGATGCCCCGGCCCTCCGCCTGGATGCGGTCCAGCGAGGCGTCCAGTTGGGGACCGCAGTCGCAGCGCTGGGAGCCGAAGATGTCGCCGGTGAGGCATTCGGAGTGGACGCGTACGAGGACGTCCCGGCCGTCGCCGATGTCTCCGTGGACGAGGGCGACGTGTTCGACGCCGTCGACGGTGGAGCGGTAGCCGTAGGCGGTGAACACGCCGTGGGAGGTGGGCAGCCGGACCTCGGCCTCGCGGCGGACGGTGGGCTCGGAGCCGCGGCGGTAGGCGATCAGGTCCTCGATGGAGATGATCGTCAGACCGTGCTTGCGGGCGAACGGGATCAGTTCGGGCAGGCGCAGCATCCGGCCGTCCTCGCCGGCGATCTCGACGATGGCGCCGGCCGGGCGCAGCCCCGCGAGGCGGGCGAGGTCGACGGCGGCCTCGGTGTGGCCGTCGCGTTCGAGCACGCCGCCGGAGCGGGCGCGCAGCGGGAAGACATGGCCGGGGCGGACGAGGTCGGCGGGTTCGGCGGTGCCGCTCGCGAGCAGTTGGAGCGTGGTGGCCCGGTCGGCGGCCGAGATGCCGGTGCTCACGCCGTGGGCGGCGGAGGCGTCGACGGAGACGGTGAACGCCGTCCTCATCGACTCGGTGTTGTCCTCGACCATCTGCGGGAGGCGGAGCCGGTCCAGTTCGTCGCCCTCCATGGGGACGCAGATCAGTCCGCGGCATTCGCTCATCATGAAGGCGACGATCTCGGGGGTCGCCTTCTCGGCGGCCACGACGAGGTCGCCCTCGTTCTCTCGGTCCTCGTCGTCGACGACCACGACGGGCCGGCCGGCCGCGATGTCGGCGACGGCCTGTTCGACCGGGTCGAGCATGGGGTCCTCGAACTCCTCGGTGCGGTAAAGGATCGGTGCCGTGCTCATGCCGGCGCTCCTTCCATTGCGGGGCGCGCGTCCTCGCGGGTGCGCAGCCACCAGTCGCGCAGTCCCCACAGGACCAGTGCGCCGTAGAGGACGTAGACGAAGCCGGAGAAGGCGAAGCCGTTGGCGAAGTTCAGCGGTACGCCGACGAGGTCGACCAGCAGCCAGGCGAACCAGAACTCGACCATGCCGCGGGCCTGGGCGTACATGGCCACGATGGTGCCGACGAAGATGTACGCGTCCGGCCAGGGGTCCCAGGACAGGGACGGGTACAGCGTGAACAGGCCGCCGACGGCGAGGGTGCCGAGGACCGCGAGACCGACCAGCGCGCCGCGCTCGCGCCAGGTGGCGAACCGCACCGCGATGGAGCCGTCCTGTGCCTGCTGCCGGCCGCGGTTCCACTGCCAGAAGCCCCAGGCGGCGACGACCATGACGACGATCTGCTTGCCCGCGCTGCCGGAGAGGTGGGCGGCGGCGAAGGCCGTGAAGAGGATGAGGCCCGAGACGAACTGGGCGGGCCAGGTCCAGATGGAGCGGCGCCAGCCGAGGGCCAGGGCGGCCAGTCCGATCACGTTGCCGATCATGTCCGACCACTTGATGTGCTGGTCGAAGAGGGTGAACGCCTCGGAGTTCAGCCAGTTCACTTGGTGGCCCCCTCGCCGATCGCGCGGTCTTTGATCATCCGCTCGACGTACTTGGCGATGACGTCCACCTCGAGGTTGACCGGGTCGCCGCTCTGCTTGAACCCGAGGGTGGTCAGGGCGAGGGTGGTGGGGATCAGGCTGACGGTGAAGAAGTCCTGCCCGGCGGCGACGACGGTGAGACTGATGCCGTCGACCGTGATGGAGCCCTTCTCCACGACGTAGCGGGAGAGTTCGGCGGGGAGGGAGATCCTGACGACCTCCCAGTTCTCGGACGGCTCGCGTCCCAGGATCCGGCCGGTGCCGTCGACGTGTCCCTGCACGATGTGGCCGCCGAGGCGGGCGCCCAGGGCCATGGGGCGTTCGAGGTTGACGCGGGAGCCGACGGCGAGGGCGCCGAGGCTGGAGCGGTTCAGGGTCTCGGCCATCACGTCCGCGGTGAACACGTCGCCCTCGTGGTCCACGACGGTGAGACAGACGCCGTTGACGGCGATCGAGTCGCCGTGCTTCGCGTCTTCGGTGACGACGGGGCCGCGCAGCCGGAAGCGGCAAGCGTCGTCAAGAGCCTCGACGGCGGTGATCTCGCCCAGTTCCTCGACGATTCCGGTGAACACTTCCCGGGTCCTCCTGCCTCTTCGGGCACGGACTCCGGGGCTGTCGACGACGACAGAAGAACGGACGAAGGCACCGGGAGCGACGCCGGACGGAGCCCGCCACGAGGACGGACCGGTACGGCGGCGCGCATGGATGCCCGCCCGCCGCGCACTGCCTCCCATCCGGACTTTAACCGTCGGTCCAGGAATTTCACCTGGTCAACCGGCCGCTGGAAGCGGCCGGGTCGCGGACTGTAACCGCCGGTTCGGACTTTCACCGACCCCGGAGTGCGCTGCTGCTGGTACAGGGCCAGTGTGCCACGCCCGCCCGCTGCCCATACAGGCACCGGGTGTGGGGTGACTCACAGACGGTGACACCGTACGCCGTCACCGCAGGGCGGGCCCCCTGGAGGCGGCCCGCCCCCGGGCCCGCGACCGCCCGGCAGCCGCCCGTCTTCGCGCCCTTGTGCGCCGTTCGATGCCACCGGAGCGCTCCCGAACGCCCCTCGCGGCTGGCCCATACCTGTTGACGCACTGGTCTAGTCCTCTTAGCGTCTACTTCAGCCTCCCCAGAGACCGGCCCGGCGGCGGTGACGACGGCCCTTGCCCGCCGCCGGGCCTCACCACCGTGCCCGCCGGCCCCACCGGCCCCGCTCCGTCGGGCCCGTCCGAGGTCCCGTGTCACATTCCCGGCGGCGGTTCCGTCCCTCTCCTGATGAACTTGACGAAGGCGCGCCCGCAGGAGTGCCGGCGGCCGGCGACAGCACCTGAGGAGCTGAACGGCATGACCACGATCCTGGTGACCGGCGGTACGGGAACCCTCGGCCGGCACGTCGTCGAGCGGCTGCGGACCGGTACGCAGGAGGTGCGGGTGCTCAGCCGGCACGCCCAGCCGTACGCCGTAGACCTGCGCCGGGGCGGCAGCGCGCTGGACACGGCCGTCACGGGGGCGGACACGATCGTCCACTGCGCGAGCACCCCGCGCGGCGGCGACGAGGCGGCGGCGGAGAACCTCCTGGCGGCGGCACGGCGGGCCGGGGTGGGACACCTCGTCCACATCTCGATCGTCGGGGTCGACCAGGTGCCGTTCGGCTACTACAGGAGCAAGCTCGCGGTGGAGCGGCTGATCGAGGAGTCGGGGCTCGGCTGGACCGTACTGCGTACGACCCAGTTCCACGACCTGGTGCTCACGTTCCTCCAGGGACTGAGCAGGGCTCCGGTGATGCTGCTGCCGGCCCGTGTGAAGGACCAGCCGATCGAGGTGTCCGAGGTCGCGGACCGTCTGGCGGAGCTGGCCCGGGGCGGGCCCGCGGGGCGCGTCGCGGACATGGGCGGGCCGGAGGTGCGCACGTTCGAGTCCCTGGCGCGTTCCTACCTGGAGGCTGCGGGCCGCCGCCGCGCGGTGGTCAGGGTTCCCCTCCGGGGCGCGGCGTACCGCGCCTTCCGGGCCGGCGGCCATCTCGCCCCGGAGCACGCGGTGGGCAAGGGCACCTTCGAGGACTTCCTGGCGGCGCGGGCGGCGCGCGCGGGCAGGTGAGCGCGCGCCGGGGATGAGCCGCCGCGGGTGCCGGGGCCCAGGGGCGCGTGCGCGGGGCCGAGTCGGCCCGTCCGTGGGCGGCCGGTCAGGGGGCGTGCCCCTGCACGGCCGGACCGAAGAGTTCGTCCTGGGCGCGGTCGCGGGCCGTCAGGAGGGCACCGCGCAGAACCGCGCCGCCACCCAGGGCGCTCGCCCGCACCTCGGTGGGCAGCGGTGACATCCGGGCCGTCCGGTCCTGTACGCGGGCGGCCAGTTCCTCCCCGCCCTCCTGGCCGATCTCCCCGCCGAGCACCACGCACCCCGGATCCAGCAGCGCGGCCACCGACGCGACCCCCACCGCGATGCGGCCGGCGAGGGCGTCGAGAAAGCGCGCGTCCGCCGAGCCCTGTTCCTCCCGTGCCCGCGCGGTGGCCGCCCGTACCGCGCCCGCCGCCGCCGGTCGCACGCCCGGCTCGGCCACGATCCCGTACTCCCCCGCCAGCTCCGCGACCGCCGCCGCCGACGCGAGGGAGTGGAAGCCGCCGCCGCAGTCCGTGGCCGACGGCAGGCCGGGCGTACCCGGGACCGGCAGGAAGCCGATTTCACCCGTGCCTCCGGAGGCACCCCGGCGCAGGGCGCCGTCCAGGAGGACGGCCGCACCGGTGCCGTGACCGAGCCACAGCAGGACGAAGGTGTCGCGGTCGCGGGCGGCCCCGTCGCGCTGCTCGGCCAGGGCGGCGAGGTTGGTCTCGTTCTCGAGGCTGACCCGTGCCCCGGGCAGCCGCTCCTGAAGCGCGGCGACCAGCCGGCGGTGCCATTCCGGCAGTCCCTCGGAGTCGCGCAGTTCCCCGCTCGCGGGGTCGATCAGCCCGGGGGCACCGACGCCGACGGTGTGCAGCCGGCCGGCGCCCGCCTCCTTCACCGTCCGCTCGACCAGGGTCACCGCCCGCTCCACGGCGGGCCCGGTCCCGGCGTCCACCGCGATCGGTGCCGAGGCCTCGGCCAGGACCGTGCCGACGAGGTCGGACACGACCACGGCGACGCCCTCGGTCCGTACGTCGACTGCGGCCAGGTGCGCCCGGTCGGCGACGATGCCGTACAGCTTCGCGTTCGGCCCCCGCCGTTGTTCCCCGGCCTCCCCGACCACGGTGATCAGCCCGGCCACGGTCAGCCGCTCGGCGAGGTCGGCGACGGTCGGCCGGGACAGCCCGGTCAGCTGCTTCAACTGCCCGGCCGTCAGCGGGCCTTCCCGCTGGAGCAGACGCAGGGCGAGCCGGTCGTTGATGGCTCGGGCAGTGCTCGGGGATGCGGCCATGGCGTGATCCTTCCAGATCGACGGACGGCGGACGGCGGCAGAGCCGGGCCGACCGGCGAGCGGGCGGCTGGGGGAGCCGGCGGGGGCACGGGACCGGGCCGGCTGGGCTGAACGAGGACTGGCGAGAATCTCCTTATCTTTCAGGCAGGGACCCTGATAGTTTACGCGGCGCGTCAGGGATGCCTTGGACGACCGGGAAGGGCGGGACCATGAGTGCAGAGGTGTACGGGCAGCGGGAGGTGCGGCGGGCACGGTACGCCGTGGGGGCGGTGTTCGCCGTGCACGGCGCGGTCACGGGCTCGTTCGCCACCCGCGTGCCGTGGATCCAGGACCATGCCGGTGTGGGCGCCGGGCAGTTGGGGCTCGCGCTCGCCTTCCCCGCGCTCGGCGCGTCGGTCGCGATGCCGCTGGCGGGGCGTATCAGCCACCGATTCGGCGCCCGCGCCGCGCTGCGCGGGCTGATCGCCCTGTGGACGCTCGCGCTCGTCCTGCCGTCCGTCGCCCCGAACCTGCTCACCCTCTGCCTGGCCCTGTTCGTCTACGGCGCCACGGCCGGCATGTCCGACGTGGCGATGAACGCCCTGGGTGTGGAGGTGGAGAACCGGCTCGACCGGTCGATCATGTCCGGGCTGCACGGCATGTGGAGCGCCGGCGCTCTGATCGGTTCGGCGGCCGGCACACTCGCCGCGCACCTCGGCACGGACGCCCGGCTGCATCACACGCTCGCGGCCGGTGTCCTGACGGTGACGGGCGTCGCCGCCGCCGGCCACGTCCTCGATCTGCGGTCCGCCGTGGACGAGGAGCCGCCGCCGAGGTTCGCGCTGCCGCCCCGCTCCGCGCTGCTGATCGGCGCGATCGGCTTCTGCGCGGTCTTCGCGGAGGGCGCGAGCCTCGACTGGTCGGCGGTCTATCTGCGCGACCGGTTGGAGACCTCGGCCGGCCTCGCGGCGGCCTGCACCACCGGTTTCACGCTCACCATGGCGGTCGCCCGGATCGCCGGGGACCGGGTGGTGGACCGCTACGGCGCGGTGCGCACGGTCCGGACGAGCGGAGTGGTCGCCGTCTGCGGCGGACTGCTGATCGTCCTCGCGCAGCACCCCGCGGTGGCGATGGCCGGGTTCGCGCTGATGGGTTTCGGTATCGCGGTGGTGGTGCCGCTGTGCTTCGCCGCGGCCGGCCGCAGCGGCAGCAACCCGAGCCTCGCCATCGCGGGCGTCGCCACCATCACGTACACCTCGGGACTGATCGCTCCGAGCGCGATCGGGCTGTTGGCCCAGGCGACCAGTCTGATGGTGTCGTTCGTCCTGGTCACGGTGTTGTCGTGCGGTCTGGCCGGCTTCGCGGGTGTGCTGCGCGCCGGGGACCGGGTGAAGATCACCCGGTCGGACGCGGCGGTTCCCGGCCCACGGACCTGAAGGCTCCTCGGGCCTGAAGGCCCCGCGGACCGTTTCGCCGGGCTCCCGCTCCGGGGCCGCGGATCGCGCTCGGGGCGAGCCGGGTCGGCCGCGTCGGCCCTGCCCGCACGGACCGGTCCCCGACCGCCCGCGTGGACGAGGCATCCCTGATCAGCCCTCACAATGGTCCGGACACGCTGCACGAACGACGAAAGCGACAGCCCATGGATCTCGGCGTCCGCTGGACACTGCACGGCGACGGACGCACACCGGCCCCCGGTGCGGTGGTCCGTCCCGACGAACGGCTCTCGTGGCCCCGCACCGCGGGACTGGGTGCCCAGCACGTCGTCGCGATGTTCGGGGCGTCGTTCGTCGCACCGGTCCTGATGGGTCTGGACCCCAATCTCGCGATCATGATGTCGGGCGTCGCGACCATCGTCTTCCTGCTGGCCACGCGCGGCCGGGTACCCAGCTATCTGGGCTGCTCGCTGTCCTTCGTCGGCGTCGCCGCGGTCATCCGGGCCCAGGGCGGGTCGAGCGCCACCGTCACCGGCGCGGTGTTCGTGGTCGGGGCCGCGCTGTTCCTGGTGGGGCTCGCGGTGCGGCACTTCGGGGCGAGGATCATCCATGCCGCGATGCCGCCGATCGTCACCGGCGCGGTGGTGATGCTGATCGGCTTCAACCTGGCGCCGGTGACGGCCGCCACCTACTGGCCGCAGGACCAGTGGACCGCCCTGTCCGTGATGCTGTTCACCGGCCTGGCGGTGGTGTGCCTGCGTGGTTTCTGGTCCCGCATCGCGATCTTCCTCGGACTGGTCTTCGGGTACGTCCTCTCCTGGGGCCTGGACCGGGTCTTCGGGCAGATCCACTCCGCGGACGCGAGCGGTGAGGTCACCGACCACTGGCGGCTGGACCTGTCGGGTGTCGGCCAGGCCGACTGGATCGGCCTGCCGACCCTGCACGGCCCGTCGTTCGAATGGTCGGCGATCCTGGTCGCCCTGCCGGTCGTCATCGCGCTGGTCGCCGAGAACGCCGGGCACGTCAAGGCCGTCGGTGAGATGACCGGCGACGACCTCGACGACGAGCTGGGCACGGCCATCTCCGCCGACGGCGTCGGCTCCATGCTCTCCACCGCCGTCGGCGGCCCGCCCAACACCACGTACTCCGAGAACATCGGCGTCATGGCGGCGACCCGTGTCTACTCGACCGCCGCTTACTGGGCGGCCGCGGGCTTCGCCCTGCTGTTCGGCCTCTGCCCGAAGTTCGGCGCGGTCGTGGCGGCCATTCCCGGGGGCGTGCTCGGCGGCATCACCGTCATCCTGTACGGCATGATCGGCCTGCTCGGTGCCCAGATCTGGATCAACGCGAAGGTGGACCTGCGCAATCCGCTGAACCTGGTGCCGGCCGCCGCGGGGATCATCATCGGCGTCGGCAACGTCACGATGGATTTCACCGACACCTTCTCGCTCAGCGGCATCGCGCTCGGCACGCTCGTCGTCATCACGGGCTACCACGCGCTGCGCGCCTTCGCGCCCGCCCACCTCAAGACGCAGGAGCCGCTGCTCGACGAGGGCACCTCGTCCTACGACACGGGTGACAAGGGCGCCGATGCCGGCGCGCGCGGCAAGAACGGTGGGGAGGGCGACGGCGAGGCGGACGGCGGAAGCGGTCAGCGCGCCAAGTCGTAGGCGTACGACGGGGTGAAGGTGCCCGGCGCTCCCTCGCAGCCGTCGGACTCCCCCGGCAGCCTGCCCCACAGGGAGGCGTCGATCCCGGCCTCTTCGGTGCTGAGCGTCGGGGCCCGGCCGAGTGGTGCGGCCCACGGGGTCGCACCACTCGGCCGTCGGCCGGTGCGCCGTTGCCGTTGCGGCTGGTGTCGATCACAGCACCGAGGCCCGGCGGGCCACCGAGGGCGCCGAGCACCCGTCGGTCGTGGGCGGCCTCGTCGGCGGTGACGTGGAGGCTGGAGACGTTGCTGAAGATGCCGTCGGACGCGGCGCCGACGCGGCGCCGGACTGCCGCGGCCGGCCGGCCTGTTGCGCGGGCGCGATCCATCCGGAGTGCCCGGCGTCGTCGTAGACGCGCGCCCGGGGGTCGTCAGCTTCTTTCCTGGGAGCATGCACGAGGGTGGTGTGACTCGCTCGTGTGGTGGCCGGCTTGCGGTGTCGTGGGCCGTCCGGGTCGATGTAATCGCGCGATCCGGGACGCCGGGTACGGCGCCGGCCGGGGCGATCGTGCAGGGTCCGGAGAAGCCGGCGGGAGGGGGACGGCGCCTCGAGCGACGGGGACGCCGACGGCACGGCGGGCAGGGGTTCCGTCCGGGCCGCGGCCCTCGCCGCGGGCAGGGATCATCCCGGTGACGGTACCGACGGCGGCCACGACGGAGGCGGTCATGGCGGAGGCGGTCATGGCGGAGGCGGTCATGGCCATGGTGCCGTGCCGGGTCGCACCTCTGCGCGCGGATCGCCGGGCGGCCATGCGTGGGGCACGCGAGCCTGACACCGTACTGCTCTCCCTCCTCCACGACGGGCGCGTTACCCCGTTTCGGGGAAGCCTCGGGCCCGCCGCCACGGGCACCACACCAAAGGTGCGAATCTGCGCCCATGGCGCGATGCGAGCAAGTCCACATCCCCGTAGACACGGTCGTCTCCCGTATGCGCGCCCTCGACTCCGCCCTGCCCCGCCGGGACGGGATCGCGGTCTTCAACCGGGTCTACCTCACGGTGACGACGGAGGCCGGCCGGCGTATCGACGCGGGTCCGATCGCGGACAACGGAGCGGCGGTCACCTTGAACGTGGTGTTCGCCGAGCGCTATCTGGCCGCCGTCCAAGCGGTGTCCGAGGGGCGCCGCCCGCCGGCCTGCTGGCGTCCGCTGTTCCAGTTCCGCCACCATCCCGGCGTACGTCCGCTGCAGTTCGCGCTGGCGGGCATCAATGCGCACATCGGTCATGATCTGGCGCTCGCCGTCGTGGACACCTGCCGTACCCTCGGCTGCGGACCCGCCCGGCTGGAGGACGAGTTCGAGCGGGTGGGCGACCTGCTGGTCGCGCTGGAGGAGCGCATCCGCGAGGACCTGATGCCCGGTCCCGACGTCCTCCAGCTCGCCGACCCGCTCACCCATCTGGCCGGCGCGTGGAGCCTGGACCGCGCCCGGGACGCGGCGTGGACGGCGGCCCGCGCGCTGTGGGCGCTGCGCGGGCTGCCGGACGTCACCGGGGAGTTCACCGAACACCTGGACATGGCCGTGGGCTTCGCAGGGCGCCTGCTGCTCACACCGCTGCCGGACTGAGCAGGAACCGCGGCCGGCCACTCGCCACGACCGGCGTGCGCCCCGGCCTGCCGCCGCGCTCCCGATGTGATCCGGCTCAGTCGTCGGAGAGTTCCACCGGCGCGATCTCGTCGTACACGTCACCGGGCCCCGGGTTGGTCGCGTCGGTCCCTCCGCCGAAGTGGTGCATGACGCCCCAGACGGCGTTGAGCGCGGTCTGGACGGCGCCCTCGGCCCAGCCGGCCGTCCAGGAGATGTCGTCGCCGGCGAGGAAGACGCCCCGCTTGTCCTCGGGCAGCCGGTCCTGCATGAAGTGTGTGAACAGGCGCCGTTGGTAACGGTAGTGGCCGGGCAGGTTGGCCTTGAACGCGCCCATGAAGTAGGGCTCGTTCTCCCAGGAGACGGTGACCGGGTTGCCGATGACGTGCTTCCTGATGTCGACCTTCGGGTAGATCTCGCCCAGCGATTTCAGCATGACCTCCATCCGCTCGTTCGGGGACAGCGGCAGCCACTTCAGGCTGTCGTCGCACCAGGTGTAGGACAGGCAGATGACGGCGGGCCGGTCCGGGCCGTCGTCCAGCAGATAGGTGCCGCGGGTCATCCGGTCGGTCAGCGTCATCGACATGACGTCCCGCCCCGTCTCCTCGTCCTTGTCGAGCCAGAAGGGCCGGTCGACGGGTACGAAGAGCTTGCTGGACTCCATGTAGTGGGTGCGCTCGATGGCGGTCCAGTGGTCGATCGGGAAGAGCGCGTCGTCGCAGGCGATCTTGGACAACAGCATCCAGGACTGGGCGGTGAAGACGGCCGCCCTGTAGGTGCGGACGTCTCCGTTCGCGTCCGTCACCGTGACGCGGTGGCCCGCGGTGCGGTGCAGCCGCGTCACCGCGGGGCGCGGCTCGCCGTCCACGTGCAGGGACTTCAGCGAGGTGCCGTACGGCCAGTGGACGAGCTTTTCGGGCTCGCGCTCCCACAGGCGCAGGGGCAGTTGCTGCGAGCCTCCGACGATGCCGCGGTGATGGTCGTCGGCCTCGGTGTAGACGACGCGCAGGATCTCCAGGATGGAGTTGGGGAAGTCGGTGTCCCAGCCGCCGGTGCCGAAGCCGACCTGGCCGAAGATCTCTCGGTGCCGGAACGACCTGAAGGCCTCGGAGTCGCAGAGGAAGCCGTAGAAGGTCTGGTTGTCGAGCTTCTCGACGAGCCGGGACCAGATCTCGCGGATGCGCGGGACGTCCCGTTCGCGCAGGGCGCGGTTCATGTCGGAGAAGTCGGCGCCCTCCTCCAGGCACCGGGCCCAGGCGTCGGCCACGTCCCGGTAGACCTGCGGGAGGTCGTCGAGTGTCCGGGCGTAATGGGACTCGCCCTTGAGGTCGACGACGGTCGAAGGCGTCGATGCGGCCAGCGGGTTGGGGAACGGGCGGGTCTCGAGGCCCACCAGGTCGATGTAGTGCTGGAGGGCGGTGGAGGACGGCGGGAAGCGCATCGCGCCCATCTCCGCGGTGAGCGAGGGGTCGCAGCCGTCGAAGCCGACGGTGCGCAGCCGGCCGCCGATCCGGTCGGCCTCGTACACGACGGGCTTGAGGCCCATCTTCATCAGCTCGTAGGCGGTGATGATGCCGGACAGGCCGCCGCCGATCACCGCGACCTCGGTGCCGTGCTCCGTCGCGGGGATCTGGCCGAGGCCCGCGGGGTGCGCGAGGAAGTCGTCGTACGCGTAGGGGAAGTCCGGGCCGAACATGGTGATCGGCGGCTGCTGCTCGTCGGCGTGCTCGACGGCGTTGGGCACCGTGGACGTCATGGGGTACGGACTCCTTGCGCTGATGATGTCGAAGGTGTTGCGGGGGAAAGGTGTTGCGGAGGCGGCGGATTCAGTCGCGGGACCCGTACAGGGCGGGGCGGCGGTGCCGCAGATACGGGTTGTGCTCGCGGGAGGCGGCGAGGAGCACGGGGTCCGCGTCGGCGAGGACCAGTTCCTCGCCGCGCCCGGCCCGGGTACGGGCGAGACCGTCGGGTCCGGCGAGGGTGGAGAGCCCCGCGAACTCCCACTCGCCCTCCTGGCCCACCCGGTTGACGTACGCGATGTACATCTGGTTCTCGAACGCCCGCACCGGCACGAGGGACTCGGCGACGAACTGGAACGGGTGCATCAGCGCGGTCGGCACCAGCAGGAGGTCGGTGCCCGCCAGGGCGTGGGCCCGCGCGTTCTCCGGGAACTCGATGTCGTAGCAGGTCAGCAGGCCGACGGTGAGGCCGTGCAGCTCGGCCTGGACGACCTGTCGGTCGCCGGGGGCGAAGTGGTCCTGCTCGAAGGGGCCGAAGAGGTGGGTCTTGCGGTAGTTCGCGAGGCGGGTGCCGTCCGCGGAGATGAGCTGGGCGGAGTTGTGGACCGTGTCGCCCGCGCGCTCCGGGTAGCTGTAGGCGATGGCGAGCCCGTGCCGGGTGGCGGTCCGGGCGATCGTGTCGGCCGCGTCGCCGTCGGCGGGCTCGGCGAGCACCGCGAGGTCGTCGCCGATCGCGTAGCCGGTCAGGAACAGCTCCGGGGTGACGAGCAGCCCGGCGCCGGCCGCGGCGGCACGGCCCGCGGCCTCGTCGAGGACCTTGAGGTTCCCGGCGACGGAACCGGGCCGTCCGGAGCTCTGGAGCAGGGCGGTACGCATGCGTGTGTTCCTCGTCGGTGCGCGGGAGGGCAGGGGAGGAGGCAAAAGGGCCGCCGGGAGGGATCGCATAGACGGTACGTTCGGCCGGCTCGGCCGGACAAGCGGGAGCCGTTGCGCGCCGGTGAGCGGATCGTTGCGTCCCTGGCGGCCCCGGCGGCGATTCGTTGCACGCGCCGCCCGGACCGCCCCGGCGGGGCGGGACCGCGGAGCCGGACCGCCTCGCCGGAGGACAACCGGCACCGGCCACCCCGCTCCCCCGCTCACGCACGGCACACCGCGGACCTCCTCACGGCCACGTGGAGGACCACACCCGCACCCTCCCGGGCAAGCCTTCCTCACCCGCCACCTGTACCTCCCGCCGCCGACGGTTCACCGCACCCGCCGACGGGGCCAGAACCGGCCGGGCAACCGGAGCCGCAGGATTGGCCCCAGCCCTCCGCGGGCGCCGGGCCCGGTCCCCCTTCACCCCGCCCACGCACGGCACGAGCGGCCTCACCAGCGCCCCCGGCAGGCCGGCCGCTGCACGGCCCCCAGCCCCGCTGCTCCGCTGCTCCGCCTGACGGCCGTCCCACGCTCCCCCACCAGGCAACGCATCGCGCACACCGGCCAGGGCCGCCCCGGCAACCGGCGTCACGGGGAGGGACACAGCGGCCCCGGAGGGCTTCCGCGGCGCCCCGCCGCACTCGTTCCCGCGCACCTGCCCGCGCACGACGGCCGATGCGGGCCGCCTCACGCACGGTCCTTCACCGCCCGGGTCCCCTCGGTCCCCTCCCCCGCTCCGGTCCGCGTCACTGCCCGCGCCCCCGCCACCAGCACCGTCGCCGTCACCGGATACGTCACCGCGAACACGGCGAAGGCCGTGCTGTGCGGGCCCTGTGAGGCGATCAGGGCGTAGCCGCCGAAGACGGCGACGGTGGCCAGCTCGGTGCCCAGGCCGGCGAGCGAGGTCAGGGTCGCCCGCCCGGTCTCCTCGATGCGCCGCTGGAGCCGCGCGTCGGCCAGCACGGTCGCCGCCTGGAAGCCGCCGAAGGCGAGGGCGACCAGGATCAGCCCGGCGGGCGTACCGGCGAGCGAGCCGACGGCGAGGAGGAGTCCGGCGCCGGCGAGCAGGGCCGCGAGTCCGGTCGTACCAAGGCGTTCTCCCTCCCCGGCCAGCAGGCTTCCGGCGGTGGCACCGGCCCAGATCAGCAACAGGAGGTAGGGGACGGTCTCGTCCGCGACGCCGGTGTCCCGCACCAGCAGCGGCGTGTACTCGTCGAGGGCGCCCCACACCGCGCCGACGGCCGGTACGAGCAGGAGGGCGCCGCGCACCGACCGGTCGGCGCGGGCCTCGGCGAGCCCGGCGCGCAGGGTGGCGGTCCAGCCCTGGTGGGCGGCCGCCGGGTGCCGGTGTTCCGGGAACCGGAGGGCGGTGGCCGCGGTCAGCAGGCACGCCAGAATGCCGGCGGCGCCGACGGCGGTGTGGCCGCCCCAGCCGAGCACCGGACCGGCGAGTCCCATGGCCGCCATCACGGCCACCAGGCCGGCCGCGCGGGCGCGGCCCATGATCCGGGCGTAGCGGCCGGCCGCGTCGAGCCGGTCGAGTTCGTCGTAGACCAGGGCCTCCAGCGCCCCCGAGGCGAGTGCTCCGCCGGCGCCCCACAGGACGAAGCCGGCCGCGAAGGCACCGTACGAGGGCAGCAGCACCCAGAGGGCGAAGCCGGCGGCGGTGAGCAGCGGGCCGAGCCACAGGAGCAGCCGGCGGGAGACGGCGTCGGCCCAGACGCCGGAGGGGACCTCCAGCAGCACGCCGGTGACCGACCAGAGGGCGAACAGGGAGGAGATCTGCCAGACGGTGAGGCCGGCGTCGCTGAACAGCAGCGCGTACACCGGGTAGAGCAGCACGAAGTCTTCGAGGAACGCGTAGCCGTACAGCGTGGTCGTCAGCCGTCGGACGCGGGGGTCGTGCGCACGCGTGGGCGTGGAAGTCATGAGGCCTTCCCGTAAGGGCGGTTCGGACACCGGACGTGGAGGACGTACGGCATCCGGGGTGGCCCTCGGGAGGCGTTACCGGTGGATCAATGTCGCCAGATCATGACACCGATGGTAGCCGGGTCGGCGGTCAGCCGGGCGGCCCTGGCGAGAATCGTCGCAGCAGCGGGGACAGCACCAGCACGGACTTGGTGCGCTCGACGAAGGGCTCCCCCGCGATTCTTTCCAGGACCCGTTCGAAGTGCCGCATGTCGGCGGCGAAGACCTGGGCGACCGCGTCCGCCTCCCCGGTGACGGTGGAGGCGGACACGACCTCCTGGTAGCGCTCCAGCCCCCGCTGGATGGTCTCCGGGGAGGTGTTGCCGCGGCAGTGGATCTCGACGAAACCCTCGGTCTCCCAGCCGAGGGCGGCGGGGTCCACCCGTACGGTGAAGCCGGTGATGGCGCCGGTGGCGCGCAGCCGGTCCACGCGCCGCTTGACGGCGGGCGCGGACAGACCGACGAGCTTGCCGATGTCCGCGTAGGAGCGGCGGGCGTCCTCGGCGAGGGCGTGCACGATGCGTTCGTCGAGATCGTTCAGCACTGCGGGCGGTTCACTTCGCTTCTCGGAGGCTTCTGGGAGCTTCTGGGAGGGAGGGCCGCCCGGGAAGCCGGGCGGCCGGACAGCCGGGGCCCAGGTCAGGTCCAGCTGGCGTGCAGCGGCTTGCCCTCGGCGTATCCGGCGGCGCTCTGGATGCCGACGACGGCCTTCTTGGCGAACTCCTCCAGGGAGCCCGCACCCGCGTAGGTGCAGGAGGAGCGGACGCCCGCGATGACCGAGTCGATCAGGTCCTCGACACCGGGCCGGGTCGGGTCGAGGAACATGCGGGAGGTGGAGATGCCCTCCTCGAACAGCGACTTGCGGGCCCGGTCGTACGCCGACTCCTCCGAGGTGCGGTTGCGTACGGCGCGCGCGGAGGCCATGCCGAAGGACTCCTTGTAGGGGCGGCCGTTCACGTCGTGCTGGAGGTCGCCCGGGGATTCGAAGGTTCCGGCGAACCAGGAGCCGACCATCACGTTGGACGCGCCGGCCGCGAGCGCCATGGCCACGTCGCGCGGGTGGCGGACGCCCCCGTCGGCCCACACGTGCTTGCCGTACTTCTTCGCCTCCGCCGCGCACTCGAGGACCGCGGAGAACTGCGGCCGGCCGACGCCGGTCATCATGCGGGTGGTGCACATGGCGCCGGGGCCGACGCCGACCTTGACGATGTCCGCGCCGGCCTCGATCAGGTCACGGACGCCGGCGGCGGAGACCACGTTGCCCGCGGCGACGGGGACCTGCGGGTCGAGGTCGCGGACCAGCTTGAGAGCGCTGACCATCGACTCCTGGTGCCCGTGCGCCGTGTCGATGACGAGCGTGTCGACGCCCGTGTCCAGCAGCTGCTGGGCCTTGCCCGCGACGTCGCCGTTGATGCCGACGGCCGCGGCGATGCGCAGCCGCCCTCGGTCGTCGGTGGCCGGTGTGTACAGGGTGGCGCGCAGGGCTCCCTTGCGGGTGAGGATGCCGGCGAGGCGGCCGTCCTTGTCCACGGCGGGGGCGTAGCGCCGGTTGGCGCCGTCGAGGGTGTTGAAGGCCTCGCGCGGGTCCATGTCGGCGTCGACGAGCAGCAGGTCGCGGGACATGACCTCGCTGAGCTGCGTGAAGCGGTCCACGCCGGTCAGGTCGGTGTCGGTGACCACGCCGACCGGCCGGTGCCCGTCGTCGACGACGACGCCCGCGTTGTGCGCGCGCTTGGGCAGCAGGGCGAGCGCGTCGGCGACGGTCTGGTGCGGGGCCAGCACGATCGGGGTGTCGAGAACCAGGTGGCGGCTCTTGACCCAGGCGACGACCTCGGTGACGACCTCCATGGGGATGTCCTGCGGGATGACCACGAGCCCGCCGCGGCGGGCCACCGTCTCGGCCATGCGGCGGCCGGCGATGGCCGTCATGTTGGCGACGACGAGCGGGATCGTGGTGCCCGTACCGTCCGGGGAGCTGAGGTCCACGTCCTGACGCGAGCCGACGGCGGAGCGGTTCGGCACCATGAAGACGTCGTCGTACGTCAGGTCGTACGCGGGCTGGATGTCGTTGAGGAAACGCACGTGCTGCACATCCCAGTCGATCAGAGGTGGCCCCCGGACAGGTCAGCCAGGGGGAAGAGCACGTACTTCATTGTCCCATGACGACCGGATCGCCCGTGCCGGTGCGATCATCCAGACAGGCCGGCGCGCGGCTCGGAGGAACCTCCCAGCGTGAGCGCCACGGTGAGCGACGGGGTCCGCCGCACCGCCTCGGCGAACACCTCCCGCCCGGTCTCCCACCCGTCGGGGCGCGTGGTCGCGCAGGGCGGCCGGCCGTCGACGACGATCGGGCTCCTGGACGGTGGCCGTGCCGTCGGCCCGGGGGCCGCGTCGTCCGCGCCGGTGGGCGGGCAGCCCGCGGGGAGCGGGCCCGCCGGCAGGACGAGCGGGCAGGCCGGGAGACGAGGGAGGAGCCGCGGCACCGTACGGCGATGCCGCCACGCCCGTCCCCGTCCCTCGCGCGGTCAGGAGCCGTCCGGGTCGGACCGGTTGAGGGCGGACCTCGGGGCGGGCCCCGCCGCCATCAGGTAGTCGGCGGCGGAGGTGTCCGTCACCAGGCTGGTGACCAGCCCGGAGCGCAGCACCGCGTCGATCGCGGGGCCCTTGCGCTGCCCGCCGGCGATCGCGACGACCTCGGGGACCTTGCGGAGCTGGTGGGTCTTGACCGTGATGCACCGCTCCCCCAGGTCGCGGCCGACCCTGCGCCCGTCGGCGTCGAAGAGGTGCGCGGACATCTCGGCGGCGACGCCCAGGGAGGCGTAGTGCTCCCGTTCCTCGTCCGAGAGCATGTCGTGCACCGTGGAGATGCCCGGCTCCCAGGATCCGATGGAGACGCAGGCGACCGTCACCTTGTCGAAGTACTCGAAGGCCCGTGCGATACCGGTCTGGTGGCGCAGCGCCTCGGCGGTCGCCGCGTCCGGGAGCAGCATCGGCGCGTAGATGGGGTGGGCGTCGCCGCCCGACACCTGCGCGGCCCGCCGTACGGCCTCCACCGAGCCGCGCTCGGCGGTCCCGGCGTCGTACACGCCCGTCAGCTGCACGACCGTGCAGGGCGCCAGCCGGTCCAGGGCCGCCGCCATGTGGATGGTGGACCGGCCCCAGGCCAGGCCCAGTACGTCTCCTTCGTTGACCAGTTCGCCGAGCAGGTCGGCGGCCACCTCTCCCAGGTTCTCGGGGTCGGGTGTCTCCGTGGCCTCGGCCGGGGACTCCACCACGACGGCGTGTCTGAGGCCGTAGCGGGCGCGCAGCGCGTCGGAGCGCTCCGCGTCCAGCTCGGCCGGCACGCGGATCTCGATGCGTACGAGATCCCGTTCGAGGGCGGTTTCCAGGACCCGGGCCACCTTGAAGCGGCTGACGCCGAACTCCTCGGCGATCTGGATCTTGGACTTGCCCTCTAGGTAGAAACGGCGGGCCATGGCCGCCGCCTGCACCAGCTCAGCGGGTCCCATCCGCATGGCTGAACGGCCCGCCGCCGACATACCCGACACGGCGATCTCCTCACTGCTGTTCACACTCTGGATTCGCCGTTCATCCTTGCAGATCCGGCGCGGTCGATCAGCCCTGCGGGGAGCCGTTCACGTTCTCGTGGCTCAGTGGTCGCACGCCCAGGATGCCTTGCCCGTGGCGGTCTCGGCCTGCGTGCGCAATGCACGTACCGCCTCGGCCGGGTCCTGTGCCCCGTACACGGCGGATCCCGCGACGAAGACATCGGCTCCGGCGTCGGCGCACTGCTCGATGGTGGACGCCGAGACACCGCCGTCGACCTGGAGCCAGAGCTCCAGGCCGTGCTTGCTGATCAACTCGCGGGTGCGGCGAATTTTCGGAAGCATGATGTCGAGGAAGGCCTGCCCCCCGAAACCCGGCTCGACCGTCATGATCAGCAGCATGTCGAGCTCGGGGAGCAGGTCCTCGTACGGCTCGATCGGCGTCGCGGGCCGCAGGGCCATGGAGGCCCTGGCCCCCTTGGCCCGGATCTCCCGGGCCAGCCGCACCGGCGCCGCGGCCGCCTCGACGTGGAAGGTGACGGAACCGGCCCCCGCCTCGACGTACTGGGGCGCCCAGCGGTCGGGGGCCTCGATCATCAGGTGGCAGTCCAGCGGAGTGTCCGTCGCACGGGCCAGCGACTCCACGACCGGAACACCGAGCGTGAGGTTCGGGACGAAATGGTTGTCCATGACGTCGACGTGGAGCCAGTCGGCTCCCGCGACCGCCTGCGCCTCGTCCGCGAGGCGGGCGAAGTCGGCGGAGAGAATGCTGGGGTTGATCTGCGCGGCCATGCACCAAGCCTGCCATGCCCTCCGGCGGTCGGTACCACCGGTCGGGGACGGATGCGGGCGTATCGGTCCTCCGTGTCCCGGGCAGGCCGGCCGGGGAGGCGGCCATGAGCGCGACACGCGGCACACCCGGGGCGCCCGCTGCCGGCGGGGCACCCGATCCGGGTGGGGCACCCGATCCGGGTGGGGCACCTGACGGCAAGCGCGGCATCGGGCATCCGGTCTGCGGGCGCCGCGCCAAGTGGCTGGTCCTGGCACTGTGGCTGGTGGTGCTGTTCCTGGCGGCGCCCCTCGCGCAGAAGCTGACCGAGGCCCAGGACAACGACGCGGCGTCCTGGCTGCCGGGGTCCGCGGAGTCCACCCAGGTCCTGGAGATCTCCGAGGACTTCAGGCCCGAGCAGATCCCCGCGATCGTGGTCTACGCGCGTGCGAGCGGTCTGACGGCCGCCGACCGGGAGCGGATCACCGAGGACGCGGCGCAGCTGAGGCGGCTGTCCGACCACGGCATCCGGGGTGCCGAGACCCGGGGCCCGGTCTACGACCGCGAGACCGGTCCGCGGGCGGCGCAGATCCTCGTACCGGTCACGATGAACGAGCAGGGCTGGCAGCGGATCGCACCCGCCGTCGACTCGGTACGGGACGAGGTCGGCGGGAACGACGACGGGCTCGCCGTGCACATCACGGGGCCGGGCGGCACCTCGGCGGACTTCGCCGAGGCGTTCGAGGGCATCGACTCGACGCTGCTGTTCGCCGCGATGGGCGTGGTCGTCGTGATGCTGCTGCTCACCTATCGCAGCCCCACGCTCCTGCTGGTCCCGCTGCTGTCGGTGATCTGTGCCCTGTTCACCGCGCAGGCCCTGATCTATCTGCTGGCCGAGCACACCGGTCTGACGGTGAACGGACAGAGCGCCGGCATTCTCACCGTGCTGGTCTTCGGCGCGGGCACCGACTACGCGCTGCTGCTGGTCGCCCGCTACCGCGAGGAGCTGCGCCGGCACGAGGACCGGCACGAGGCCATGGCCCAGGCCCTGCACCGGGCGGGCCCCGCGGTGCTGGCCTCGGGCGCGACCGTCGTGCTGAGCATGCTGGTGCTGCTGGCCGCGGAGATGAACTCCACCAGCGGCCTCGGCCCGGTCGCCGCGATCGGTGTGGCGGTGGCCCTGCTGGCCATGCTGAGCCTCTTCCCGGCGCTGCTGGTCGTCTTCGGCCGGTGGATCTTCTGGCCGGTGATCCCGCACCACGGCGCGCCCGACCCGACGGAGCGCGGTGTGTGGGCGCGCATGGGGCGCCGGATCGCGCGCCGTCCGCGCATGGTCTGGGGCGTGACGGCGGCGGTGCTCGTGGTGTGCTCGCTGGGCCTGGTCCAGCTGCGCGCCGAGGGCATCGGCAACGCGGACGCCTTCACCGGGAAGCCCGACTCGATCATGGGGCAGGAGATCTCCGCACGCTACTTCCCCGCGGGCAGCGGTGATCCGCTGGTCGTCGTCGGCAACCGGGCGCAGGCCGACGAGCTGCGCCGCGCGGTCGCCTCGACGGAGGGCGTCGTGCCCGGGTCCTTGGGCGTGCCGCCGGGCAGCAGACCCTACGTAGGGGAAACCGCGCGGTTCGAGGCGACCACGACCGCCCCGGCGGACAGCGAGGCGGCGAAGCAGACCGTGGAGCGGGTCCGGGAGGCCGTGCACGCGGTGCCGGACGCGGACGGCCGGGTGGGCGGCGGAACGGCGGCGCTGCTGGACATGGACCGGGCGACCATGCACGACAACCTGCTGATCATCCCGCTGGTGCTGCTGGTCGTCCTGCTGATCCTGTGCGTCCTGCTCCGCGCCCTGATCGCCCCGCTGCTGCTCGTCGGGACGGTGATCCTGTCGTTCGCCGCGGCGCTCGGTCTCAGCGCCCTGGCCTTCCGGTACGTGTTCGGCTACGCGGGCGAGTCGACGGACTTCCCGCTGTTCGTCTTCGTCTTCCTGGTGGCCCTGGGCATCGACTACAACATCTTCCTGACCACCCGGATCCGCGAGGAGGCGGGCCTGCGCGGCACCCGGCGGGGCGTGGTCACCGGGCTCGCCACCACGGGCGCCGTCATCACCTCGGCGGGCCTGGTGCTGGCGGGCACCTTCGCCGCGCTCGGCACGCTGCCCATGGTCGCGTTCGCCGAGATCGGCTTCGCGGTCGCCCTCGGCGTGCTGCTCGACACCTTCGTCGTGCGGTCGGTGCTGGTCACGTCCCTGTTCCTGGACGTGGGCCCCGCCGTGTGGTGGCCGCACCGGCTGGCCCGCGAGGACGGCGCCGGCGCGGCGCGCGAGCCGGCGCAGGCGGGCGTCAGCCGGTCCGACGGATGAGTGCCAGGTACATGGCGTCGGTCCCGTGCACATGCGGCCACAGCTGGACGTCGGGGCCCTCCCCCAGCTCCGGGACGCCGGGCAGCAGCGGCCGGGCGTCGAGAAGTCCGGCGTCCGGGAACTGCTTGAGGAGGTCGGCGACCACGGCCCGGGTCTCGGCCAGGTGCGGCGAGCAGGTGGCGTAGCCGACGACACCACCGACCCGTACGGACTCCAGGGCGGTGCGCAGCAGTCCGCGCTGCAGTGGGGCGAAGCCCTCCAGATCGCCCGGCCGGCGCCGCCAGCGCGCCTCGGGGCGACGGCGCAGGGCGCCGAGGCCGGTGCACGGCACGTCGACCAGCACCCGGTCGAAGGTGCCGGGCCGCCACGGCGGCCGGGTCCCGTCGGCGGCGACGACCTGGTAGGGGCCGGGGTTCCCGGCCAGCGCCTTCGCGACCAGTCCGGCCCGGTGCGGCTGCTTCTCGGAGGCCAGCAGGACGGCGCCGCGCTCGGCGGCCAGCGCGGCGAGCAGCGCGGCCTTGCCGCCGGGGCCGGCACAGCCGTCCAGCCACATCCGGTCGGGCCCGTCCAGCGGGGCGTTGGCCAGGGCGAGCGCGACGAGCTGGCTGCCCTCGTCCTGCACGCCGGCCCTGCCGTCCGCCACGGCCGGGATCGCGCCCGGCTCGCCGCCCTCGCTCAGCCGCACCGCGTACGGCGACCAGCGGCCCGGCAGGGCGGCCTCCTCGTCGAGCAGTTCCCCGGTGGTGGCCCGGCCGGGACGGGCGACGAGTGTGACCTCGGGCCGCTCGTTGTCGGCCCGCAGCAGTTCCTCGATGCCGGCGCGGCCGCCACCGAGGGAGTCCCACAGCGCGGAGACGACCCAGCGCGGGTGCGAGTGCACTACGGCGAGATGGTCCTCGGGGTCCTCGTCGTACGGCGGCGCGACCCGCTCGAGCCAGCCGTCGAGGTCGTGCTGCGCGACCTTGCGCAGGACGGCGTTGACGAACTTGGCCCGCCCGTCGCCGAGCACCACACGCGCGAGCTCGACGGAGGCGGACACCGCGGCATGGGTCGGGATCCGGGTCCCGAGCAACTGGTGCGCGCCGAGGCTGAGCACGTCGAGGACGGGCGGGTCCACCTCGCGCAGCGGCCGGTCGACACAGGCGGCGACGACCGCGTCGTACGTCCCCTGCCGGCGCAGCGTGCCGTACACCAGCTCGGTGGCGAGCGCCGCGTCCCGGGCGTCGAAGTCACCGCCCTCGCGCGCCTTGCGCAGCAGGGGCGGCAGGACGAGGTTGGCGTAGGCGTCCCGCTCGTCCACGGCCCGCAGGGCCTCGAAGGCGAGAAAACGGACAGGGTCCTTCTTGGGCCGGCGGTAGGGCTTGCCGGGCTTGCGGGGACGACGGGGCTGGTCGCTCACGAAAAGGTGCTCCGGGTGTGGGATGAAGTGCGCGGTCCAGCGTACGCCGTCGGGACGGGCCGGGGCCGCGTGCCGCCGTGCGCGGAGCGGAGGGTACGGCGGCGCGGGGCAGGGGCCCCGCGGCGTCAGCCGCCGACGGTCTCCTCGGCGCCGATCCGTACGCCGCGGGCCCAGTCGGCCGCGCGCATCGGCTTCTTGCCCTGGGCCTGCACCCACAGCAGTTCCACGGCGTGCGAGCCGGTGCCGACGTACACGTTGTTCTTGCCCGCGGACAGCCTGCCCGGGGTGAGATCCGTGTGGTCGGGGGCGGGCGTGACCTGGACGAGCTTGAGCCGCTCGCCCCGGAAGGTGGTCCAGGCGCCGGGCGCGGGCGTGCAGCCGCGCACGATGCGGTCGACGCGCAGGGCCGGGACACTCCAGTCGACGCGGGCGTCCTCCACGGAGACCTTCGGGGCGAGGGTGATCCCGTCGGCGGGCTGCGGTACGGCCTTCAGGGTGCCGTCCTCGATGCCGTCCATGGTCGCGGCGAGCAGTCCGGCGCCGGCGAGGGCGAGCCGCGTGAGCAGGTCGCCGCTGGTGTCCGTGGGGCGGATCTCCTCGGTGACGGCGCCGTAGACCGGCCCCGAGTCGAGCCCTTCCTCGATGAGGAAGGTGGACGCGCCGGTGATCTCGTCGCCCGCCATGACGGCGTGCTGCACGGGCGCCGCCCCGCGCCAGGCGGGCAGCAGCGAGAAGTGCAGGTTGACCCAGCCCCGGTCCGGGATGTCGAGGGCGACCCGGGGCAGCAGGGCGCCGTAGGCGACGACGGGACAGCAGTCGGGGGCGATCTCGCGCAGCCGCTCGAGGAATTCCGGGTCCCGCGGCTTCACGGGCCTGAGCACCTCGATCCCGGCCTCCTGCGCCCGCTCGGCGACCGGAGAGGCGACCAGCCTGCGGCCCCGCCCCGCGGGCGCGTCGGGCCGGGTGACGACGGCGGCCACCTCGTGCCGCTCCGAGGCGAGAAGAGCGTCCAGAGCGGGAACGGCGACCTCGGGGGTACCGGCGAAGACGAGCTTCATGGGGTGGTTCGGGCCTCTCGGGCGGGGACGTTGCGGGCGGCGCACCAGTCTATGGGGGGACGGCTGGGGACGTACGGGCGGCGTGCAGGTGGCACCCGGGCGGCGGTTCGGGTGCGGTACGGGGAACGGGCCCGGGAACGCGCTCCGGACGAGGGCCCGGCCGGGGCCCCGGGCGCACGGTCGCCCGCGGGGGGCGTGCGTGGGACATCCGTGGGGGGCGTGCGTGGGATTCGCCGCGCCCCCACCCCGTGACCCACTGAGCGAATCCGCGTTGGTCAAGAAAGAGTTGACCACGCCGGGCCGCTCCGACGCGGCCCGTTCCTTTCAACGCCGGTTCGAGAGGCTTGTTCATGGCCGACCACGCAACCCACGACGCCCAGGCTCGCGCCAGCCTGCACTTGCTGGTGCGGGACATCGAGCGGGTCCGCCGGCAGGTGGACGCACTGCGCACGCTCACCGCCCAGCTCGGCAACGTCTACCGCCCGCGCCGCTCCGGCCCCTCCACGGGCTTCGTCGTCTACGGACGCGCCCCCGCCCCGACGGTCCGTCTCGCCCAGGAACTGCGGGACAGCGTCGAGACGCTGGTCACCGCGGCCGTGGACTTCGACCGCTCGCTGGGCTTCTCGTGGGACGCGGTGGGCTCCGCGCTCGGCGTCACCAAGCAGGCGGTCCACCGTCGTTACGGCGCCCGTCGTGCCGCGGCCGCCCAGAACCAGATCACGGAGACGGAGCACACCGCCGAGCCGTCGGGAACGCGCACGGTCAACGTGGGCGCCGGGGCCTCCGGTGTGCCCGCGGTCCCCGCCGCCCGTTCCATGCCGACGCAGCCGACGGCGGGCAGCTCGCCCCTCCGTGACGACCCGCGCCCCACCGCCTTCCCCGGCCCCACCACCTTCCCGGGCCCCCGCAACGGCTGACCGCGCCACCCGTTCCCGGCCCTCCCGGGCACGACCACCGTCCGGGGGGCCGGGACTCCACAGCCGGCCTGCCCTGCCGCAGCCGTGTCGGGCCGGCCGAGCGGACACAGCCGCAGCGTGCCGCCGCTCCCCCGCACGGACCGGCCGCACCGCGCGAACGGGCGCCGACGCGCCCCACACCCGACGCCGTCCGGCTCCGGAACCAAGCCGCCCGCCCGGTTTGCACACCGGCCCCGTGCCGCCCGGACGGGACACGCGCCGCGCGCCGCCCAGCCCGCGGGTCGGCCAAACCGCCTGAACGACCATCGCCGCACGCGCGGCGGGCAACGGTGCGCCTCGCGTCGGCACTTGTGCCTCCCCCGGGGCTCGATCCGTTTGCGGCACCGGCGAGGAGCTTCCCGCTCGCCCGCTCCGCCGGCCACAACCACCGCTCGGCATTGCCCGGCCCGTGGTTCTCAGCCGATGTCGGGCGGGTCGATCCGTACCCACACCGGTTCGTCGCCGCCGCGGGCCATGCGAGCCGCCTGGGCGGACTTCAGGGCGGCGGTCAGTGCGGCCCCCCTGCCCGGGGGTACGCGGATCAAGGCCCGCTCCCAGTGGTCCCCGGGCGGCGGGCCGCCGGGGCGCCGCGGGCGGCCCGTGGGGGTGACGGGCAGCGGGACGGGCCCCAGCACCTCCGCCTCCCCGGGGAGTTCGGCCGCGCGGAGGAACCCGGCGACGGCCTCCGCGGGCCCCGACACGGCCGCCATCCGGGACACCGGCGGAAATCCCAGTTCGGCCCGCTCCCCCAGCTCCCGTACCGCGTGGCCGACCGGGTCCCACCGCACCAGCGCCTGCACGGGCCGCAGGGTCGGCTCGGCGACCACCACGACCGTGCCGCCCTCCGCCTGCGGACGTACCAGCGCCGCCGCGGCGATCCAGCGGCGCAACGCGTCCTCCCCCGCCCGCAGGTCGGGCCGGCTCAGCATGGCCCAGCCGTCCAGCAGCAGCGCTGCCGCGTACCCGCCCTCGGCGACCGGCTCGGCCCCCGGCGTACTCACCACCAGCGCGGGCGCCTCGGGAACCGTGTCCAGCACATGCTCGCGCCCGGAGGTGCGCACCGGTACGGCGGGGAAGGCCCGGCCCAGCTCCTCGGCGGTCCGGCGCGCCCCCACCACCTGGGCCCGCAGCCGGAACCCGCCGCACTCCGGGCAGTGCCATCCATCCTCCTCGCGTCCGCACCAGCCGCACCGCAGAGCGTCGGCGCCGGGTGCCTCCATCGGCCCCGAGCAGTGCCGACACCGCGCCGGGGTACGGCAGTTGGCGCACGTCATCCGCGGGACGTAGCCGCGCCGGGGCACCTGCACGAGCACCGGCCCCTGCCGCAGCCCTTCCCTGACGGCCTGCCAGGCGAGCGACGGCAGCCGGGCGGCGCGGGCGGCCTCGTCCCGCGCGAGATCCCCGTCCCCGACCGTCCGCACCAGCGGGGCGACGGCCCGTACCCGGTCCCTGCCGGCGACCAGGGGTCCGGCCCAGCCGGTCTCCACCAGCTGGGCGGCCTCCACCGTGCAGCTCCAGCCCCCCAGCAGGAACCCGCACTTGTCCTGCGCCGCCCGCAGCAGCAGTACCTCGCGCGCGTGGGGCTGCGGGGCGTGCTGCTCGCTGTGGCTGTCGTCGCCGTCGTCCCAGAGCGCGACCAGCCCGAGGTCCTGGACGGGCGCGAACATCGCCGCCCGGGTGCCGATCACGGCGCGCACGGACCCGCGGCGCACGGCGAGCCACTGCGCGTACCGCTTCTCGGGCCCGGCGTCGGCGGTCAGCACCGCGTGCCGTCCCTTGCCCAGGAGCTCGGTGAGCGCGGCGTCGACGCGGGCGACGGTCCGTCCGTCCGGCAGGACGACGAGGGCGCCGCGGCCGGAGGCCAGCGTCGCCGCGACCGCGCGGGCCAGTTCCTCGCTCCAGAGCGGTCCGGGCAGCGCGTTCCACACGGCGCGCGGAGCGCCTCCGGCGGACAGCTCCCGGAGGAAGCCGGGCCCCTGCTCGTACCGGGCCCAGGAGCCCGGCTCGGGCGCCGGGGGCGGCGGCGCCGGGTCGGGCGAGGGCCGCCGCTCGGCGCGGGCGCTGCGCGGCGGTACGGCGAGCTGGAGCACGTCGGCGAGACTGCCCGCGTACCGGTCGGCGACCGCGCGGGCCAGTCCCAGCAGCTCCGCGCTCAGGACCGGCTCGGGCGACACCACCTGGGCGAGGGCGGCCAGCGGCCCCGCGTAGTCGGACTCGGCGAGCCGCTCGACCAGGAACCCGTCGATGAGCCCGCCGCCCTCGCGGCGCCCCTCGCGCACCCGGTGCCGGCCGGCCCCGAACCGCACCCGCACCCGGACGCCCGGCTGCGCGTCGGCATCGAGTTCCTCGGGCACGGCGTAGTCGAAGTACCGATCGAGATGCAGGACGCCCTTGTCGACGAGGACGCGCGCGACCGGCAGGTGCCCGGCGAGCGCGGCGCCCCGCCAGGTCCGCGGCTTGGCCCGGGGCGTGTCGGCCTTGCGCACGGTCTCCCGGATGAGCGCGAGCTGCTCGGGCGGCGCGCCCCGCGCACCGCCGTCCGCCTCTCCGTTCCCGCCGTTCTCGCTGCTCACGCCTGCATTCTTACCAAACGGCACTGACACGCGACGGGCGCTGCCGCCTCGATCGGCACACCGGCCCCGGCCGGCGGTGCCTCGCACACGCCGGGGCCCGGCCCCCCCCCGAAGGGACGCCGGGCCTCGGTGGAAGAGCCGGGGCGCGGACTACAGCCCCGCCGCCTTGCGCAGGGCGTCCACGCGGTCGGTGCGCTCCCAGGTGAAGTCGGGCAGCTCCCGGCCGAAGTGGCCGTAGGCGGCGGTCTGGGAGTAGATCGGCCGGAGCAGGTCCAGGTCACGGATGATCGCGGCCGGACGGAGGTCGAACACGTTGTCGATCGCCCGCTCGATCAGCTCGGTGTCGACCTTGGCGGTACCGAAGGTCTCCACGAACAGACCGACCGGCTCGGCCTTGCCGATGGCGTACGCCACCTGGACCTCGCAGCGGGCGGCCAGGCCGGCCGCGACCACGTTCTTGGCCACCCAGCGCATCGCGTACGCCGCCGAGCGGTCCACCTTGGACGGGTCCTTGCCCGAGAAGGCACCGCCGCCGTGCCGGGCCATGCCGCCGTACGTGTCAATGATGATCTTGCGGCCGGTGAGGCCGGCGTCGCCCATCGGGCCGCCGATCTCGAAGCGGCCGGTGGGGTTGACCAGCAGACGGTAGTTCTCGGTGTCCAGCTTGATGCCCTCGTCCAGCAGTGCCTTCAACTCCGGCTCCACGACGAACTCGCGGATGTCGGGGGCGAGCAGCGACTCGAGGTCGATGTCGGAGGCGTGCTGCGAGGAGACCACGACGGTGTCGAGACGGAGGGCCTTGTCGCCGTCGTACTCGATGGTGACCTGGGTCTTCCCGTCCGGGCGCAGGTAGGGGATGGTGCCGTTCTTGCGCACGTCGGACAGGCGCTTGGCCAGACGGTGCGCGAGGAAGACCGGGAGCGGCATCAGCGTCGGCGTCTCGTCCGACGCGTAACCGAACATCAGGCCCTGGTCACCGGCGCCCTGGCGGTCCAGCTCGTCCTCGTCGCCCTCGACCCGGTTCTCGTACGCGGTGTCGACACCCTGGGCGATGTCCGGGGACTGGGCGCCGATGGACACCGACACGCCGCAGGAGGCGCCGTCGAAGCCCTTCTTCGAGGAGTCGTAGCCGATCTCCAGGATCTTGTCCCGCACCAGCTGCGGGATCGGTGCGTAGGCCTTGGTCGTGACCTCCCCGGCCACGTGCACCAGGCCGGTGGTGATCAGGGTCTCGACGGCGACGCGGGAGTTCGGGTCCTCGCGGAGCAGCGCGTCGAGGATGGTGTCACTGATCTGGTCAGCGATCTTGTCGGGGTGACCTTCGGTCACGGACTCCGAGGTGAAGAGACGACGGGACACAACGCTCCCTGGGGTTGCAGCGGCTGCTGGCTGATCATTGGCGGACGGCAGGGGCTGCACCGCACACCGTCCGTGGAACAGTTTATCGGTCGCGCCTCGCCGCGGGTCCCCTGTCTCGCCTCGCGGGAAGCCCGGTGACCTGCGGCACGGGGCATTCTGCCCATGCCGAGGCGTGTTGGCCAGAGGCGCCACACCCCGGTGGCAAGGTTTCGGACTCCTCACGGCGCCGAAACCCGCCCCGGGCCCCTCAGCCGAGGCGCCCGGCCACCAGGTCCCAGACCGTGTCGGCCAGGGCTTCCTTGGGGCCGTGCGCCACGGGCGTCTCACTGCCGTCGGCGTCCAGCACCACGGCCTCGTTCTGCTCGGAGCCGAACGTCTTGCGCTCGCCCACCTCGTTGACCACGAGCAGATCGCAGCCCTTGCGCTTCAGCTTGGCGCGTCCGTTGGCGAGCACGTCGTCCGTCTCCGCGGCGAAGCCGACGACCACCTGTCCGGGGCGGGCCCGGTCGGCGGAGATCTCGGCGAGGATGTCCGGGTTGCGCACCAGGGCGACGGGCTCGGGCTCCCGGCCGTCCTGCTTCTTGATCTTCCCGGCCGCGTACGCCGCGGGGCGGAAGTCGGCGACCGCGGCGGCCATGACCACCGCGTCGGCGTCGGCGGCGGCCCGGAGCACTTCCTCGCGCAGTTGTACGGCGGTCTCGACGGGGACGACGTCCACCCCCGCCGGGTCGGGCAGTCCGGCGTTGGCGGCGATCAGGGTGACCCGTGCGCCCCGCGCCGCGGCGGTCCGGGCGAGCGCGTAGCCCTGCTTGCCGGAGGAGCGGTTGCCGAGGAAGCGGACGGGGTCGAGGGGTTCCCGGGTGCCGCCGGCGCTGACCACGACATGCCGGCCTCTGAGATCGGGCTCACTGACACCCCTGGCCAGCACCCGGCGGCAGACCTCGAAGATCTCGCCCGGGTCGGGCAGCCGGCCCTTGCCGCTGTCGGTGCCGGTGAGCCGGCCCACCGCCGGTTCGACGACGACGGCGCCGCGCCGGCGCAAGGTGGCCACGTTCTCCCGTGTGGCCGGGTGCTCCCACATCTCGGTGTGCATGGCGGGGGCGAAGACCACGGGGCAGCGTGCGGTGAGCAAGGTGTTGGTGAGAAGGTCGTCGGCCAGGCCGTGCGCCGCCTTCGCCAGCATGTCCGCGGTGGCCGGGGCGACCACGACCAGGTCGGCATGCTGCCCGATGCGGACGTGCGGCACCTCGTGGACGTCGTCCCACACCCCGGTCGAGACAGGGTGGCCGGAAAGCGCGGACCAGGTGGCGGCGCCGACGAAGTGCAGCGCGGAGGCGGTGGGGACGACGCGGACGTCGTGCCCCGACTCCGTCAGCCTCCTGAGCAGCTCACAGGCCTTGTACGCGGCGATGCCGCCGCTGACGCCCAGAACGACCTTCGGCTTGTCCACGTCTCTCTCCGTCTCTTCCTGGAACAGAACGGCCCCGCACCCCACCACACCACAGGCCCGGCAGACATGGCTGCCGGGCCTGTGGAAAAGTCGACCGAAAGCCGCTGATGCGACTTTCGGACATGTGACTCGCTGTACTGCGACGTACCGAACTGCGACTTACTGAACGGGGCCCTCGATGGCCTCGGAGGTCAGGAGTCCCGCGTTGATCTCGCGCAGGGCGATCGAGAGCGGCTTCTCGTGGACGTGGGTGTCCACGAGGGGACCGACGTACTCGAGGAGACCCTCGCCGAGCTGCGAGTAGTACGCGTTGATCTGGCGAGCCCGCTTGGCCGCGTAGATCACGAGGCTGTACTTCGAGTCCGTGGCCTCGAGAAGCTCGTCGATCGGCGGGTTGATGATGCCCTCGGGCGTGGAGATGGAAGAGGACACGCTCTACCTTCCGATGGATGGGAAAGAATCGGTCTGCATGATCGCTGAATGACCGTTGAGGAAACGCTGACGATCACACGACGTTCATCAAGGCTAGCAGCTCGCGGGCCACGTCCTCGACGGAGGTGTTGACCAGGGTCGTATCGAACTCCGGCTCGGCCGCCAGCTCGATCTTCGCGGCTCCCAGCCGGCGCTCGACCACCTCGGGCGACTCGGTGCCCCGGCCGGTGAGCCGGCGCACCAGCTCCTCCCAGGAGGGAGGGGCCAGGAAGACCGACTGGGCCTCGGTCATGGACTCGCGGACCTGGCGGGCACCCTGGAGGTCGATCTCCAGGAGGACGGGCAGGCCCGACTCCAGGTGCTCGAGCACCGCCGCGCGCGGCGTGCCGTAGCGGTTGCCGGCGAACTCGGCCCACTCCAGCAGTTCACCGTTGGCGATCAGCTTGTCCATCTCCTCGTCGGTGACGAAGAAGTAGTGGACCCCGTCCTGCTCACCGGGGCGCGGCCTGCGGGTCGTCGCCGACACCGAGAGCCAGACCTCGGGGTGCGCCTTGCGCATATGTGCGACGACCGTGCTCTTACCGACCCCCGAGGGGCCGGAGAGCACGGTCAGCCGCGGACGTACGTCCGGGGGTACGGGGGTCGTCCCCCGGGGTGTTGCAGCCATGCGGCGATTATTCCAGCAATCCCGGTATGCCCGGGACTCAGGAGCCGGTACTGCCGAACTCGCGCTCCAGGGAGGCGATCTGGTTCGAGCCGAGACCCCGCACGCGGCGGCTCTCGGAGATGCCCAGTCGCTCCATGATCTGCTTGGCGCGGACCTTGCCCACGCCCGGCAGGGACTCGAGCAGGGCGGAGACCTTCATCTTGCCGATGACGTCGTTCTCCTGGCCCTGCTTGATGACCTCGTGCAAAGAGGCGCCGGAGTGCTTGAGTCGATTCTTGACCTCGGCCCGCTCCCGGCGAGCCGCGGCGGCCTTTTCGAGCGCGGCTGCGCGCTGTTCAGGGGTAAGGGGCGGAAGAGCCACGCCTACGTCACCTCGGATGTCGAAATGTCGGATACGGACCGGTGAGGAACCTAGTCGCCCCACACCAGGGGAGCCACGAGCAACACGCTTGCCCGTTCACTCTCCGTCGGAGACTAGCGGCCAACTCCTCCGGAGTCAGCGAGAACAGCGGAAAAGTCCTGGTCAGCCTCCAGGATGGCAGACATTTACGGGCATAACGACCCTGTTTTCTTGTCGTACGTGGGTCCCGGCGCTCTCCTGCGTCCCTCGTCGGAGGCTCAGACCGCCGCCAGGGCCGTTCCGATCTCCTCCGCGAACCGCTCCGCGGCGTCACGCAGTGCGACCATGTCGGCACCGTGGCGCAACACTCCCCGGCTGACGTTCGGCACGACGTTGCGCACCGCCGGGCCGAAGACCGCCGGGAGGTCCGCCGCCGTGGCCCCCTGCGCGCCGATGCCGGGCGCGAGCAGTGGACCGTTGATGTCCAGGTCGTACGACGACAGGTCGCCGAGCGTCGCGCCGACGACCGCGCCGAAGGACCCCAGGGGGGCCTCCCCCGCGTTCTCGGCGGCCAGGTGTCCGAGCATGGTCGCGCCCACGCTGCGCCCGTCGGCCCGTACCGCGTGCTGTACCTCGCCGCCCTCCGGGTTGGAGGTCAGCGCCAGGACGAACAGTCCCGTGCCGCTCTCACGGGCCAGCGCCACCGCCGGGCTCAGCGAGCCGTAGCCGAGGTACGGGGACACGGTCAGCGCGTCCGAGAACAACGGGGAGTCCGGATGCAGGAAGGACTCGGCGTAGGCGGCCATGGTGGAGCCGATGTCGCCGCGCTTGGCGTCCATGACGACCAGCGCGCCGGCCGCCCGTGCCTCCGCCACCGTCGTCTCCAGCACCGCGACGCCGCGCGAGCCGAAGCGCTCGAAGAACGCGCTCTGCGGCTTGAGCACGGCGACCCGGTCCGCGAGCGCCTCGACGACCGTGCGACTGAACCGCTCCAGACCGGTCACGTCGTCGCTCAGGCCCCATTCGGCGAGCAGGGAGGCGTGCGGGTCGATACCGACGCACAGCGGGCCGCGCGTGTCCATGGCCCGTCGCAGCCGCGTGCCGAAGGGGTCGGGTCGTGCGCTCATGCCGTTGTCCTCACGTCGGCGCCCACCGCGTCGGCGAGCGTGGCGTACGGGCTGGTGCGCAGGCGCGCGGCGAGCCCCTTGTGGAGGGTGCGGGCCCAGAAGGGCCCCTCGTAGACGAAGGCGCTGTAGCCCTGGACCAGCGTGGCGCCGGCCAGGATGCGCTGCCAGGCGTCCTCGGCGGTCTCGACACCGCCGACACCGACCAGGGTGATCCGGTCCCCCACACGCGCGTACAGGCGGCGCAGCACCTCGAGGGAGCGTGCCTTCAGGGGCGCGCCGGACAGGCCGCCGGTCTCCTGTACGGCGGCGGGGGCGGACCGCAGGCCGAGCCCCGCGCGCGCGATGGTGGTGTTCGTGGCGATGATCCCGTCCAGGCCGAGCTCCACGGCCAGGTCGGCGACCGCGTCGATGTCCTCGTCGGCGAGGTCCGGGGCGATCTTCACCAGCAGCGGCACCCGGCGGGCGGGGACGGCGCGGTCGGCGGCCTCGCGGACGGCGGTGAGCAACGGGCGCAGATGGCCGACGGCCTGGAGGTCCCGCAGGCCGGGCGTGTTCGGCGAGGAGACGTTGACGACCAGGTAGTCGGCGTACGGCGCCAGCCGCTCGGCGGACTTCACGTAGTCGTCGGCTGCCTCGGCCTCGGGAACGGCCTTGGTCTTGCCGATGTTGACGCCGACGACCGTCCTGAAGACGGGCGTGCGGGAGGCCAGGCGGGCGGCCACGGCCAGCGAGCCCTCGTTGTTGAAGCCCATGCGGTTGATCAGCGCGCGGTCCGCCACCAGCCGGAACAGCCGCTTCTTCGGGTTGCCGGGCTGCGGCTCGCCGGTCACCGTGCCGATCTCGACGTGGTCGAAGCCGAGCATCGCCATGCCGTCGACGCCGACGGCGTTCTTGTCGAAGCCGGCGGCGAGCCCGAAGGGGCTGTGCAGGCGCAGCCCCATGGCCTCGGTGCGCAGTTCCCTGTGGCGGGGCGCGAGCGCGGCGGCGACGAAGGTGCGCAGGCCGGGGACGCGCGCGACGAGACGGATCCAGCGGAAGGCGAGGTGATGGGCCCGCTCCGGATCCATCCGCTTGAACACCAGATGGAAGAAGTACTTGTACATACCTGTGTCCTCGTGAAAGGCCTCGTGAAGAGCCTGACGAACCTGAAGGGCCTCATGAAGAGGGGGACACCGTTTCCGGTGTCCCCCTCGGGGCTGTCAGTCGCGGGCCGCTGTCAGATGCTCCGCGTGTTCCTGGAGCGAGCGGACGCCGACCTCGCCGCGGTTGAGGGCGTCGATGCCCTGGACCGCGGCGGCGAGCGCCTGGACCGTCGTCAGGCACGGCACGGAGCGCGCCACGGCGGCCGTACGGATGTCGTAGCCGTCGAGCCGGCCGCCGGTGCCGTACGGCGTGTTGACGATGAGGTCGACCTCGCCGTCGTGGATCAGCTGGACGATGGTCTTCTCCCCGTTCGGTCCGGTGCCCTCGGACTGCTTGCGCACCACGGTGGCGTTGATGCCGTTGCGCTTGAGGACCTCGGCGGTGCCGGAGGTGGCGAACAGTTCGAAGCCGTGGGCGACGAGCTCGCGCGCGGGGAAGATCATCGAGCGCTTGTCGCGGTTGGCCACGGAGATGAAGGCGCGGCCCTTGGTGGGCAGCGGCCCGTAGGCGCCCGCCTGCGACTTGGCGTACGCGGTGCCGAAGACGGAGTCGATGCCCATGACCTCGCCGGTGGAGCGCATCTCCGGGCCGAGGACCGTGTCGACGCCGCGGCCGTGGATGTCGCGGAAGCGCGACCAGGGCAGCACGGCCTCCTTGACGGAGATCGGCGCGTCGAGCGGGATGTCGCCGCCGTCGCCCCGGGCCGGGAGCAGGCCCTCCGCGCGGAGTCCGGCGACGGTCGCGCCGAGCGAGATCCGGGCGGCCGCCTTGGCCAGCGGCACCGCGGTCGCCTTCGAGGTGAAGGGGACGGTGCGCGAGGCGCGGGGGTTGGCCTCCAGGACGTAGAGGATGTCGCCGGACAGCGCGAACTGGATGTTGATCAGGCCGCGCACCCCGACGCCGCGCGCGATGGCCTCCGTGGAGGCGCGCAGCCGCTTGATGTCGAAGCCGCCCAGGGTGATCGGGGGCAGGGCGCACGCCGAGTCGCCGGAGTGGATGCCGGCCTCCTCGATGTGCTCCATGACGCCGCCCAGGTAGAGCTCCTCGCCGTCGTAGAGCGCGTCGACGTCGATCTCGATGGCGTCGTCGAGGAACCGGTCGACCAGCACCGGCCGGGAGGGGCTGATCTCGGTCGACTCGGCGATGTAGGACGCGAGGCGGGACTCGTCGTAGACGATCTCCATGCCGCGGCCGCCGAGCACGTAGGACGGGCGGACGAGGACCGGGTAACCGATCTCGTCGGCGATGGCCCTGGCCTCGGTGAAGGTGGTGGCGGTGCCGTGCTTGGGGGCCGGCAGGCCGGCCTCCTTGAGGACCTGGCCGAAGGCACCCCGGTCCTCGGCCGCGTGGATGGCCTCGGGGGACGTGCCGACGACCGGTACGCCGTTGTCCTTGAGGGCCTGGGCCAGGCCCAGCGGGGTCTGGCCGCCGAGCTGGACGATCACGCCCGCGACCGGTCCTGCCTGCTGCTCCGCGTGGACGATCTCCAGGACGTCCTCCAGGGTGAGCGGCTCGAAGTACAGCCGGTCGGAGGTGTCGTAGTCGGTGGAGACGGTCTCCGGGTTGCAGTTGACCATCACTGTCTCGTACCCGGCGTCGCTCAGCGCGAAGGAGGCGTGGACGCAGGAGTAGTCGAACTCGATGCCCTGGCCGATGCGGTTCGGGCCGGAGCCCAGGATGATCACCGCGGGCCTCTCGCGCGGGGCGACCTCGGTCTCCTCGTCGTAGGAGGAGTAGAAGTACGGCGTGTTCGCGGCGAACTCGGCGGCGCAGGTGTCGACGGTCTTGTAGACCGGCCGGATGCCGAGGGCGTGCCGGACCTCGCGGACGACGTCCTCGCGCAGGCCGCGGATCTCCGCGACCTGCTGGTCGGAGAAGCCGTGCCGCTTGGCCTCGGCGAGCAGCTCGGTGGTCAGCTCGGGCGCCTCGGACAGTTCGTCGGCGGTCTCCTTGATGAGGAAGAGCTGGTCGACGAACCAGGGGTCGATCTTCGTGGCGTCGAAGACCTCCTTCGGGGTGGCGCCCGCGCGGATGGCCTGCATGACGGTGTTGATGCGGCCGTCGGTCGGGCGGGCGGCCTCGCCCAGCAGGCCGGCCTTGTCGCCGGGCTCGCCGACGAAGGTGAACTGGCTGCCCTTCTTCTCCAGCGAGCGCAGCGCCTTCTGGAACGCCTCGGTGAAGTTGCGGCCGATGGCCATGGCCTCGCCGACCGACTTCATGGTGGTGGTGAGGGTGGAGTCGGCGCTCGGGAACTTCTCGAAGGCGAACCTCGGTGCCTTGACGACCACGTAGTCGAGGGTCGGCTCGAAGGAGGCCGGGGTCTTCTTCGTGATGTCGTTGGGAATCTCGTCGAGGGTGTAGCCGACCGCGAGCTTGGCGGCGATCTTGGCGATCGGGAAACCGGTCGCCTTGGAGGCCAGCGCCGAGGACCGTGACACGCGCGGGTTCATCTCGATGACGATCACCCGGCCGTCCTCCGGGTTCACCGCGAACTGGATGTTGCAGCCGCCGGTGTCGACGCCGACCTCGCGGATGACGGCGATGCCGACGTCCCGCAGGATCTGGTACTCGCGGTCGGTCAGGGTCATCGCGGGGGCGACGGTGATGGAGTCGCCGGTGTGCACGCCCATGGGGTCGAAGTTCTCGATGGAGCAGACGACCACGACGTTGTCGTGCTTGTCGCGCATCAGCTCCAGCTCGTACTCCTTCCAGCCGAGGATGGACTCCTCGAGGAGCACCTCGGTGGTCGGCGAGAGGGTGAGCCCCTGTCCGGCGATGCGGCGCAGCTCTTCCTCGTCGTGGGCGAAGCCGGAGCCTGCGCCGCCCATGGTGAAGGAGGGGCGGACCACGACCGGGTAGCCGCCGAGCTCGTCGACGCCGGCCAGGACCTCGTCCATGGTGTGGCAGATGACCGAGCGGGCGGACTCGCCGTGCCCGATCTTCCCGCGGACGGCCTCCACGACCTCCTTGAACAGCTCGCGGTCCTCGCCCTTGTTGATGGCCTCCACGTTGGCGCCGATCAGTTCGACGCCGTACTTCTCCAGAACCCCGTTCTCGGCCAGCGAGATCGCGGTGTTCAGGGCCGTCTGGCCGCCCAGGGTGGGCAGCAGGGCGTCCGGCTGCTCCTTGGCGATGATCTTCTCGACGAACTCGGGGGTGATCGGCTCGACGTAGGTGGCGTCGGCGATCTCCGGGTCGGTCATGATCGTCGCCGGGTTGGAGTTGACCAGGACGACCCGCAGGCCCTCGGCCTTGAGCACCCGGCAGGCCTGGGTGCCGGAGTAGTCGAACTCGGCGGCCTGGCCGATGACGATCGGGCCGGAGCCGATGACCAGGACGGACTGGATATCGGTGCGCTTAGGCACGCTGGCCCTCCATCAGGGAAACGAAGCGGTCGAACAGGTAGGCGGCGTCGTGCGGGCCCGCTGCCGCTTCCGGGTGGTACTGGACGCTGAAGGCCGGCTTGTCGAGCAGCCGGAGCCCTTCCACCACGTTGTCGTTGAGGCAGACGTGGGACACCTCGGCGCGGCCGAACGGGGTGTCGGAGACCTTGTCGAGGGGTGCGTCGACGGCGAAGCCGTGGTTGTGCGCGGTGACCTCGACCTTGCCGGTCGTCCGGTCCTGGACCGGCTGGTTGATCCCGCGGTGGCCGTACTTCAGCTTGTAGGTGCCGAAGCCGAGGGCACGGCCGAGGATCTGGTTGCCGAAGCAGATCCCGAACAGCGGGGTGCCGCGCTCCAGGACGGACCGCATCACGGAGACGGGGTGGTCGGCGGTGGCGGGGTCGCCGGGCCCGTTGGAGAAGAACACGCCGTCGGGGTTCACGGCGTGGACGTCGTCGGCGGTCGCGGTGGCGGGCAGGACGTGCACCTCGATGCCTCGCTCGGCCATCCGGTGCGGGGTCATGCCCTTGATGCCGAGGTCGATGGCGGCGACGGTGAATCGTTTCTCGCCGACGGCGGGGACGACGTACGGCTCGGTGGTGGCGACCTCGGCGGCGAGGTCGGCGCCCTTCATCCCGGGCGCTTCGCGGACCTCGGCCAGCAGCGAGGCGTCGTCGCGTACTGCGTCGCCGCTGAAGATGCCGACGCGCATGGCGCCCCGCTCGCGCAGGTGCCGGGTGAGGGCGCGGGTGTCGATGCCGCTGATGCCGACGACGCCCTGGGCGGCGAGTTCCTCGTCCAGGGAACGGCGGGAGCGCCAGTTGGACGGCATGCGCGCGGGGTCGCGCACGACGTAGCCGGCCACCCAGATCCGCCGGGACTCGTGGTCCTCGTCGTTGACGCCGGTGTTGCCGACGTGCGGGGCGGTCATGACCACGACCTGGCGGTGGTAGGAGGGGTCGGTGAGGGTCTCCTGGTAGCCGGTCATGCCGGTGGAGAACACCGCTTCGCCGAAGGTCTCCCCCACTGCCCCGTAGGCGCGGCCGCGGAAGATCCGGCCGTCCTCCAGGACGAGTACGGCGGGAGTCTTGGCGACTCCCCTGGTGGAGGTCGTCATCGTGCGCCTTCCGTTTCCATTTTGTTGATCATGTCGTTCAGGGTCTCGACCCATGCGTTGTGCTCGGCCGCGCGGTCGGAGCGGAAGCCGGAGTCGATCAGCTTGTCGCCGTGCGCCCAGGTCACGACGAGCAGACCGCCCTCGGTGAGGACCTTGCCGGCGATGCCCTTGTCGAGCCGGGCCTCGCGCAGCGCGGCGACAGGAACGAAGAAGTCGCTCGCGCCGGGGCGTACGACGTCCAGTCCCGCGTCCGTCAGGGTGACCTCGGCCCGGCTGCGGGTGCCCAGGCCGTGCGCCACGATGCGGTCCAGCCACTGCCCGGCAGTGGTGGAGCCGTGGTAGCGGCCGCTCATCGTCAGTCTCGCCGCACCCGGCGACTCCGGCATTCCAGGCAGCGACGGCTCGCCGCCTCGGTTGAGGGTGGCGGTGGGAGACGGGCGGGTGGGCAGCTCGGGCAGGTCGCCCTGGAGGGTGCCGCGCCACTTCCAGCCCTCGCGCATCAGCCAGTAGACGAGCGCGACGAAGAGGGCGAGGCCGACGACCCAGCCGATCCGGGCCGCCCAGTCGGTCACTTCCGCCGATTCCTTCTCGGCGGCCAGCAGGATTACAGGTGTCACGTGAGCTTCCCGTCGATGAGCGTGGCCGTGCCCCGGAGCCAGGTGTGCGTGACACGGCCCGGCAGCTCGCGGCCCTCGTACGGGGTGTTGCGGCTGCGCGAGGCGAAGCCCGCGGGGTCCACGGAACCACGGTATGCCGTGTCGACGAGTGTGAGGTTGGCGGGCTCACCTGCCGAGACGGGCCGGCCGTGGCCCTCGGCGCGTCCGATGCGCGCGGGCGTGAAGGACATCCGGTCGGCGACCCCGGCCCAGTCCAGCAGCCCCGTGTCCACCATGGTCTCCTGGACCACCGACAGCGCGGTCTCCAGGCCGACCATGCCCATGGCCGCGGCGGCCCACTCGCAGTCCTTGTCCTCGTGCGGGTGCGGGGCGTGGTCGGTGGCGACGATGTCGATGGTGCCGTCGGCGAGCGCCTCGCGCAGCGCGTGGACGTCCCGCTCGGTGCGCAGCGGCGGGTTGACCTTGTAGACCGGGTCGTACGACCGCACCAGCTCGTCGGTGAGCAGCAGGTGGTGCGGGGTGACCTCGGCGGTGACGTCGATGCCGCGGGACTTGGCCCAGCGGACGATCTCGACGCTGCCCGCGGTCGACAGGTGGCAGATGTGGACGCGGGAGCCGACGTGCTCGGCGAGCAGCACGTCCCGGGCGATGATCGACTCCTCGGCGACGGCCGGCCAGCCGCCCAGGCCCAGCTCGGCGGAGACGACCCCCTCGTTCATCTGGGCGCCCTCGGTCAGCCGGGGTTCCTGCGCGTGCTGGGCGACGACGCCGCCGAAGGCCTTCACGTACTCCAGGGCACGGCGCATGATCACGGCGTCGTGGACGCACTTGCCGTCGTCGGAGAAGACGGTGACACCGGCCGCCGACTCGTGCATGGCGCCGAGCTCGGCGAGCTTGGCGCCCTCCAGGCCGACGGTGACGGCGCCGATGGGCTGCACGTCGCAGTAGCCCGACTCCTGGCCGAGCCTCCAGACCTGCTCGACGACGCCGGCGGTGTCGGCGACCGGGAAGGTGTTGGCCATGGCGAAGACGTTGGTGTAGCCGCCGCTCGCCGCCGCACGGGTGCCGGTCAGTACGGTCTCGGAGTCTTCTCTGCCGGGCTCGCGCAGGTGGGTGTGCAGGTCGACCAGGCCGGGCAGCAGCACCTTGCCGTCCGCCTCGACGACGGTCACCTCCTGCGCGCCTCCGGCACGACCGGCGCCCCCGGCGCTCAGCCCGGTGCCGACGGCCACGACGGTCCCGCCGTCGATCAGCACGTCCTGCGGGTCGCCGCCGAGCACCTTCGCACCGCGGATCAGGGTCTTGCTCATGGTGTTACTTCTCCTCCGTGGTGCGGGCGGCGTGGGTGAGGGCGGGTTCGTTGCCCCCGAGCAGCAGGTACAGGACGGCCATCCGGATGGAGACCCCGTTGGTGACCTGTTCGACGGCGGTGCAGCGCTCGGAGTCGGCCACCTCGGCGGTGATCTCCATGCCGCGGACCATGGGGCCGGGGTGCATCACGATGGCGTGCCCGGGCATCTTCGCCATGCGGTCGCCGTCGAGGCCGTAGCGGCGGGAGTACTCTCGCTCGGTCGGGAAGAACGCGGCGTTCATGCGCTCGCGCTGCACGCGCAGCAGCATCACCGCGTCGGACTTGGTCAGCGTCGAGTCGAGGTCGTAGGAGACCTCACAGGGCCAGGCCCCGACCCCGACCGGCAGCAGGGTCGGCGGGGCGACGAGGGTGACCTCGGCGCCGAGGGTGTGCAGCAGGTCGACGTTGGAGCGGGCGACCCGGCTGTGCAGGATGTCGCCGACCAGTGTGATGCGCCGGCCGGAGAGGTCCTGGCCGATCCCGGTGTCCCGGCCGACGAGCCGGCGCCGCATGGTGAAGGCGTCGAGCAGGGCCTGGGTGGGGTGCTGGTGGGTGCCGTCGCCGGCGTTGATGACGTGCGCGTCGATCCAGCCGGAGGTGGCCAGCCGGTACGGGGCCCCGGAGGCGCCGTGCCGGATGACGACGGCGTCGACGCCCATGGCCTCCAGGGTCTGGGCGGTGTCCTTGAGGGACTCGCCCTTGGAGACGCTGGAACCCTTGGCGGTGAAGTTGATGACGTCCGCGGACAACCGCTTCTCGGCGGCCTCGAAGGAGATCCGGGTCCGGGTGGAGTCCTCGAAGAAGAGGTTGACGACGGTCCGGCCGCGCAGGGTCGGCAGTTTCTTGATCGGCCGGTCGGCGACCCGGGCCATCTCCTCGGCGGTGTCGAGGATCAGGACGGCGTCGTCGCGGGTGAGGTCGGCGGCCGAGATGAGATGACGCTGCATCTGTCAGGCTCCGTAAGGCAGTTCAATCGGAAGAACGGGAGAATCCGGGCAGCCGGACGCATGGGGGCGCACCGGGCCGGCGCACGCGGGTGGCGCGCCCGGATCGCTACGGGGAGGGCTGCTTGGCGCCGAGCAGCACGGTGTCGCGACCGTCCTCCTCGGCGAGCAGGACCTTGACCGTCTCCCGCAACGACGTGGGGAGGTTCTTGCCGACGTAGTCGGCACGGATGGGCAGTTCGCGGTGGCCGCGGTCGACGAGGACGGCGAGCTGCACCGCGCGCGGGCGCCCGATGTCGTTCAGCGCGTCGAGGGCGGCGCGGATGGTGCGCCCGGAGAAGAGCACGTCGTCGACCAGGACGACGAGGCGGCCGTCGATGCCGTCGCCGGGGATCTCGGTGCGGGCCAGCGCGCGCGGGGGGTGCATGCGCAGGTCGTCGCGGTACATGGTGATGTCGAGCGAGCCGACCGGGACCTTGCGCTCGGTGACCTGCTCGAGCTTGGCGGCGAGCCGCTGGGCGAGGAAGACGCCCCGCGTCGGGATGCCGAGGAGCACCACGTCGTCGGCGCCCTTGGCGCGTTCGACGATCTCGTGGGCGATGCGGGTGAGTACCCGCGCGATGTCGGGGCCCTCGAGAACGGGCCGCGCGTCGGAGTGCGTGTCCATGTGAACGGACCTCCTTCTCCGCCTCACGGGACGGACCTTAAAGGACGTCGGATGTACGGCGCCCACGCTACCAGGCGGGGAGCGACACCCCCGATTCCCCCTCCCGCCGGCGCCGGCCACCCCATTGGCGCAACGGTTCCCGCCGGCCCCGGAAGAGTCGGTGTGGACCGTTCGGCTTGACGGGCGAGAGTAACTCTGCGTAACCTCACAGTGAGTTACCAGCCGCGCGGCCCGGAAACCATGCCGGCCGCGTCGACACAGTGCCGGGGAGCTATATGTCCAGCGAATACGCCAAACAGCTCGGGGCCAAGCTCCGCGCGATCCGCACCCAGCAGGGCCTTTCCCTCCACGGTGTCGAGGAGAAGTCCCAGGGCCGCTGGAAGGCGGTCGTGGTCGGTTCGTACGAGCGCGGCGACCGCGCGGTGACCGTGCAGCGTCTTGCCGAGCTGGCCGACTTCTACGGCGTTCCGGTGCAGGAGCTGCTTCCGGGTACCACGCCGGGCGGCGCCGCCGAGCCGCCGCCGAAGCTGGTCCTCGACCTGGAGCGGCTGGCCACGGTGCCGCCGGAGAAGGCAGGCCCGCTGCAGCGGTACGCGGCGACGATCCAGTCCCAGCGCGGTGACTACAACGGCAAGGTGCTCTCGATCCGCCAGGACGACCTGCGCACGCTCGCCGTGATCTACGACCAGTCGCCCTCGGTTCTCACCGAACAGCTGATCAGCTGGGGCGTGCTGGACGCGGACGCGCGCCGCGCGGTCGCCTCGCACGACGAGGGCTGAGCGCACCACCGCCCGAGCAGAAACGTACCGCCGGGGTGGCCCGACCTGCAGC
>NZ_JBHXQZ010000068.1:0-44479 GCF_042717095.1 Streptomyces sp. NPDC058632
GGGAAACGTCCGTCCAGCGGTTCGACCCCGGGCGTGTCAGCCCAGCGTGACCGGAAGCTCGTACAGGTCGTTCTGCGTGACCACCGGCTTGTTGCGCAGCTCCTCCGCCCCGACCGCCAGGTCCAGCTTCGGGAAGCGCGCGTACAGGGCCGGCAGGGCCACGCCCGCCTCCAGGCGGGACAGGGCCGCGCCGGGGCACACGTGCGGGCCGTGCCCGAAGGAGATGTGCCGGTTGGCGCTCTCGCGGGTGATGTCGAAGACGCCGGCGCTCGGGCCGTGCGCCTGCTCGTCCCGGCCGATCGCGGCGTACGACACGATCAGCGCCTCCCCCGCCGGGAGGACGGCGTCGCCGACCGGTACGTCCTCGGTGGCGAAACGGATCAGCACGTGGGAGGTGGGCGTGGCGTACCGCAGGGTCTCCTCGACCACCGCCGACCAGTCCACCTCGCCGGACAGCACCCGGGCCCGCTGCTCGGGGTGGAGGGAGAGGTTGACCACCGCGTTGACGATGAGCGAGATCGTCGTCTCGTGACCGGCCGCGATCATCAGCTGGAGCGTGGAGACGATCTCCTGGTCGGTGAGCCGGTCGCCGTTCTCGGACGCCTCGATGAGCGCGGACGTCAGGTCGTCGCCGGGGTTCTCCCGCTTGTGCGCGACCGTCTCGGTCATGATCTGCGCCAGTTCGGTCAGCGTCGCGACGACCTCCTCGGGCGGGGTCTGCGTCGAGAAGAACTTCTCGAACAGCTCCTTCAGCCGCGGCAGCCGCTCCTCGGCGAGCCCCATCAGGTCGGCGACCACGTACATCGGCAGCGGGTAGGCGAACAGGGCCTTCAGGTCGACCGTCGGGCCCTGCTCCTTCGCCACCCGGTCCAGCAGGCCCTCGGTCAGCTCCGTGATCCGCTCGCGCATCCGCTCCACCCGGCGCACGGTGAGCGCCTGGGCGACCAGGGTGCGCAGGCGGCGGTGGTCGGCGCCGTCCACGGTCAGCATGGAGCGGCCCGGGTTCGCCAGCCCGATCAGCGGCCAGTCGTTCGCGATCTCGCCGCGCTGCCAGGCACCCCAGACGTCGATGTCCTTCACCACCCGGGGGTCGGTGAGCAGCTTCTTCGCCTCGGCGTGGTGCGTGACCGCCCACACCGGCACGTCGCCCGGCAGCACCACGCGGGCGAGGGGGCCGGCGGCCCGCAACGCCGCGCTCTCCGCGTCGAGGTCCAGGACGAACGGGTCCAGCGGGATCGGGTTCCCCTCGGTGCCGGACGCGGGTGTCCGTGTGTCCGTACCAGCCGTCATAGGTGCGAGCCTCCAAGGGCGGGAGTGGGTGTGAACGTGACCGGAAGTTCGGACAGCCCGCGCAGCCACGGCGACGGGCGGCGGGTCAGGGACGCGGCCGGGACCGTGAGGTCGATGTCCGGCAGCCGGTCCAGGACGACCTCGATGCCGGTCCGCGCGATGACCTCGGCGATCTCCTGCGCCGGGAACGGGCACCGGTGCTCCCCGTGGCCGAAGGAGAAGTGCGCGCTGTTCCCGCCGGTCAGTGCCGAACCGTCGGGCCGCACCTGGGGGTCGGAGTTGGCGCCCTGGAGGCCGAGGAGCACCAGGTCGCCGGCGCGGATGCGGCGGCCGCCCAGCTGGGTGTCGCGGGAGGCCCAGCGGCCGGCCACGTTCTGCGAGGGGGTGTCCTCCCACAGCACCTCGTTCATCGCCTCGGCGACGCTGTTGCGGCCGCCGAACAGGGACGCGGCGAACCGCTGGTCCGTCAGCATCAGGTGCAGGGAGTTGCCGATCCAGTCGGCGGTCGGCTGGTGCCCGGCCGCCATCATCACCATCAGGTCCTGGACGATCTCCTCGTCGGTGAACCCGGAGGTGTCGGCGAGCATCCGCGACGCCACGTCCTCGGCGGGCTCCCTCCTGCGCGCGGCGACCAGGTCGGTCATCGACGTGAACAGGTGGGTCTGCCCCGCCAGCGCCCGCTCCCGCCCGTCGATCATGTCGTTGAGGGCGGTGACGAGCGCCGGTCCCTGCTCGTCGGAGAAGCCGTAGAGCCGGGCCAGGACGCGCACCGGCAGCAGCATCGCGAACTCGCCGATGATGTCGGCGAAGCCCCGGGGGCAGATGCCGTCGATCAGTTCGTCGGCGAACTTCTCCGCGTAGCCGCGCAGTTCGAACGGGTCCACCGCTTCCAGCGCGTGGGCCAGCATCCCGGCCCGCTCGCGGTGCCGCTCGCCGACGGTGTAGAGGATGGAGGGCTGCCTGCGGCCGATCATCGGCAGCAGCGGCCAGTCGTCGGGGATGTCGTCCCACTGGTTCCACAGGTCCGAGTCGCGGCTGAACAGCACCGGGTCCCCGGTGACCTGGTGCAGTTCGCGGTAGCCGAGCACCAGCCAGGCCGGTACGCCGCCGTCGAGCAGCACCGGGACCACGCTGCCGTGCTCGCGCCGCATCTCCCGGTACACCCCGGCCGGGTCGTTCTGGAACAGGGGGCCGCTCAGCGGCACGGGGTCCTGGACGGCGCGGGGCGCGGGGGCGGGGCTCACACCAGCTCCTGACGGGGGGCTCGGGCCTGGTCGGCGTAGAGGGCCTGGACGTGCTCCACCAGCGTGATCAGCACCAGTTTGCTGGACTCCCGGGACCGCGCGTCGCAGGTGACCAGCGGTACGTGCGGGTCGAGGTCGAGGGCCTCGCGGATCTGCTGGGGGGCGAAGGCGGGACCGCCGAAGTCGTTGCAGGCCACGATGAACGGCGTGCCGTGCTTCTCCAGCCGGTCGATGGCGTACCAGGAGTCGTCGATGCGCCGGGTGTCGACCAGGACGACCGCGCCCAGCGTGCCCGAGAACAGCCGGTCCCACAGGAACCAGAAGCGCTCCTGGCCCGGCGCCCCGAACAGGTACAGCACGTTGCGGCGGTCCAGGGTGATGCGGCCGAAGTCGAACGCCACGGTGGTCGCGGTCTTGCCGCTCACCGCGCTGATGTCGTCGACGGCCTCCCCGGCCCTGGTCATCGTCTCCTCGGTGCTGAGCGGCCGTATCTCGCTCACCGAGCGGACCATCGTCGTCTTGCCGGCGCCGAAGCCGCCCACGACCACGATCTTGAGGCCGTTGTCGGCCGACGCGTCCAGCGGCGTACGTGTCTCGGACGGCGTGCGTCTCTCGGACGGCGTGCGCGTCTCAGAGGTTGCGGAGTCCAACGAGCACCTGCTCCAGGATGTCGGGGTCGGGTACGGCCGCCTTGCGGGGGTGTCGGGCGCTGACGCGGCCCGACGCCTGGAGGTCGGCGAGCAGGATGCGGGTGATGCTCACCGGCAGCTTCAGCTCGGCCGCGATCTCCACGACCGCCGTGGGCCGTTCGGTCAGCCGCAGGATCGCGGCGTGCTCGGACTGCATGCCGGGCACCGGATCGCACTCGGCGACGACCAGGGTGACCAGGTCGAAGGGGTTGCCGGAGCCGGACCGGCTGCGCCCGCCGGTGACGGTGTACAGACGGTCGGGTGCGTCGTCCCTGCCCGGCCTGCTCATGAGTTGCGCGGGGGAGCGGTCAGGTGGTCCCCGAGTTGCTCCACGAGTTCGCTCATGTTGTGCCCGATGAGTCCGGCGTCGGCGTCCTCGCTGGTGACCAGGGCCAGATGCGCGCCCTGGCCGGCCTCCACGATGAACAGCACGCCGCCGTAGAACTCGGTCATCGCCGAGCGGACGCCTCCGCTGCCGTCGCCGAACTCCACGGACGCGCCGTGCGACAGCGACTGGATGCCCGCGGCGATCGCGGCGAGCTGGTCGGCCTGGTCGGCGGAGAGTTCGGGGGTGCGGCACAGCTTCAGGCCGTCCCTGGACAGCACGAGCGCGTGCCGCGCGCCCGGCGTGCGCTCCAGCAGGCCCTCTATCAGCCAGGTGAGCTTCTCGTCGGCGGTCATCGTGCCGGTCATGAGGTGGTGTCGCCTTCCGGGGTCGCGGGAGTGGTGGAGGTGGTGTGCGGGGCGGCCCCGGTCGGGGCGCCTCCGGGGTCTTCGACGGCTTCGGTTCCCGGGGCCGCGCCCGGGGCCGCGCCGTGCGCGGGGGTGGCGCGTACGGCCTGGCGGAAGCTGCTGAAGCGGGCTGTGCGGGCCTTCGTCTCCTCGGCGGTGGGCGGCGCCTGGCGCGGGGAGACGGTACGGCTTGCGGAGCGGGCGCGCTCGGCCTCGGCGAGGGCCCGGCCCCGGCGGCGTCGGGGGAGGACGAGCGGGGGTTCGGCCCTGTCCGCGCCGGTGCCGGTGGTCGTGCCGGTGCCCGGGGACTCGTGGGTGGGCACCGGGTCGGGGTCGAGGTCGGCTCCGGCGCGGGAGGCCGCGTACGAAGGGCCGGGCGGCGTGGAGGAGGACGTGGACCCGGGGGTGGACCCCGGGATGAAGGGGGACCCGGGGGTGTTCCGCTCCGTCCCCGTCCGGGGCACGGCGTGCGTGTCCTGGGCGTCGGGTCCGTCGTGCGGGGCGCTGGGGGCCGCCTCCCGAGCCGTGTCGTCGGCGGGGTGGGCCGCCGGTGCGTCGTCCGGGTGGACGCGATGGCGCTGCGGGAGGCCGCCCGTGGCGGACGGTCCGGGTGCCGCGGTGGCCGAGGTCCCCTGGCCGGAGGTGGCGGGCGGCCGTGCGTGCCGGGCGGGCTTTCCGGCGTGGGCGGCGGGTACCGACGCCGGGGCGGTGGTGCCGGCCGGTGTGGTGCCGGCCGGTGTGGTGCCGGCCGGTGTGGTGCCGGAGGGTGAGGTCCGGGACGTTGCGGTTCCGGACGGTGCGGTGCCCGACGCCGCGGTGCCGGACCGTCTGATGGTCGCGGTGATGGCGCGGGGCGCGGGGGCCGTCGTGCGGGGGAGCGAGGGCTTGGGCGCGTCCCGCGGTACGAGGAGGTCCTGCGGTAGGAGCATCAGGACGCCCGTGCCGCCGCGAGCCGAGGGACGGTACGAGACCCGGAGTCCGTACCGCCGGGCCAGCCGGCCCACCACGGCCAGTCCGAGCCGTGTGCCGGTGAGGCCGCCGAGCCCGGCCGTCTCGCCGGCGACCGCGCGTTCGGCGCGCCGCAGCTGGGCGTCGCCCATGACGAGTCCGCTGTCCTCGACCGAGACGATGACCCCGGCCGGCACCTCCTCCACGTAGACGTGGACCTCGGCGGTCGGCGGCGAGAAGGTGGCCGCGTTGTCGAGGAGTTCGGCGAGCGCGTGCATCACGCCTTCGGCGGCGTGCCCGGCGACGGCGACGTCGGCGGTGGAGTGGACGCGGACCCGCCGGTAGCCGCTGATCCGGCCCATGGCGCCCCGCAGGATCGACTCCATGCCGATCGGCCGGGCCCAGCGGCGGCCGGAACGGGCACCGGTGAGGACGGCGACGGAGTCGGCGAGCCGGCCCGCCTGCGCGGTGCGGTGGTCGAGGTGGAGGAGGTCGGCGAGGACCTCCTCGTCGTGGTGCTTGTCCTCCATCGCGCGCAGGTCCGCGAGCATGCCGGTGGACAGGGCCTGCATCCGGCCGGCCGCGTTGGCGGTCGCGGACAGCGCGGCGGCGCGGGCGCTGTGGGCCTCGCGCAGCCGGACGGCGAGCCGGGCGTTCTCGTCGATGTGACGGTCCCGGTCCCCGGCGAGCCGGGCCCGCTCCTCGCTCAGCCGGTCGCGTTCCCGGCCGAGCCGGTCGCGCTCGTCGGAGTGCTCCCGGACCAACGCGGCGGTGTGGGCGGCGTGTTCCTCGTCGCGCCGGCGCAGTTCCCCGGCGTGCTCGTCGGCGAGCCGGGAGAGGGCGGCGGTGTGCTCGTCGGCGAGCCGGGCGAGCGAGGCCGCGTGGTCGTCCGTGAGCCGGGTGATCTCGGCGGTGTGCTGCTCGGTGAGCCGGGCCCGTTCGGCGGTGTGGTCGCCGGTGAGCCGGGCCCGTTCGGCGGCGTGCTCCTGCGCCAACCGGGCGGTGGTGATGTCGTGGTGTTCGTTCAGGCGATCGCGTTCCGCCGCCAGGGCCTGCGCGAGGTGGGCCCGCTCCTGGTCCAGGTCGGCCGACAGGCGGGCCCGTTCCCGGGTGAGTTCACCGGTCAGCCGCTCGTGCTGGCGGCGGGAGTCCTCCGCCTGCAGGGTGCGCTCCCGGATCAGCCGGTCGACGTCCACGTTGGCCGTCTCCAGCCGCGCGCGGAGCGCTCGCGCGGACAGGACGGCGTGGGTGGCCCAGGTGACCGCCGCACACAGCAGCAGGGCCGCCACCGTCCCGGTCGCCCCGACGGCGCCGCGCGCGGGTTCCGGTCCCAGCATCACCGCGACGACGACCGCGACAGCGGCGAGTACCAGGGTGAGCAGGGGGACGGGCAGCAGGCCGCGGGGGGTGGGCCGGTCGCCGGGGAGCAGGGGGGAGGTCATCAATCAGGTCCTCGGTCGGGTCCTCGGTCGGTCCGCGTTCCGTTCGCGGTCGTGCGCCGTTCGGTCTGCGCGGCCTCCGGGCGGTTCGGCGGCTCCGGTGGCCCACGGCCGTCCGGCACCCGGATGCCCGGGCCGCCGCGTACCCGTCCGCCCGCCTACCCGCCCGGGTACGTGCTCGACCGCACGTGACGGGCCGTACGTGAGCGGCCGTCCACGTGCTCGACTGCCCGGCCCCCGCTCGAACGCCACTGTACGAACAGGGGTCGTCACGGGTGCGCAACCCGCGGTCACTATAGGGGAGTTCGTGATCGATTTGGGAAGGTTCCTGTTCCGTTTCTGGGACTTGACCTAACTCTGGGGCAAGCGCGCAGCCGACCGGCGTGCCGCGCGGTAGGGCACGCGGTCGCCGCGGGGCGGCCCGTACGGGGGCATCCTGAGGGCATGACGGATCTCCGGGAACTGCGGGCCGGGCTGCGCGCGGACGTGCGTGGCGAGGTGGACTTCGGCACCACCGCGCGGGCGCTGACCACCATGGACGCCTCCAACTACCGCCGGGTGCCGCTCGGTGTGGTCTCCCCGCGGGACGCCGACGACGTGGCGGCGGCCCTGGCGGTGTGCGGGGCGCACGGCGTCCCCGTGGTGCCGCGCGGCGGCGGCACGTCGATCGCGGGTCAGGCGACCGGTTTCGGCGTGGTGCTCGACTTCACCCGGCACATGAACCGTCTGCTGTCCCTCGATCCGGAGACCCGCACGGCCGTCGTCCAGCCCGGTCTCGTCCTCGACCGGCTCCAGGAGGCCGCCGCACCGCACGGCCTGCGCTTCGGCCCCGACCCCTCCACCCACAGCCGCTGCACCCTCGGCGGCATGATCGGCAACAACTCCTGCGGCGCGCACTCCGTCGCCTGGGGCACGACGGCGGACAGCGTCCGCGAACTGTCGGTCCTCACCCCGCGGGGCGAGCGACTACGCCCCGGCCGGGCGTGGGCCGGGGCCCCGGCGGGCCTGCGGGAGCTGGTCGACGGTGAACCGGCCCGCCTGCGCACCGGCTTCCCCGAGCTGCCCCGCCGTATCTCCGGATACGCCCTGGACGCCCTGCTGCCCGAGAACGGCGCCGACGTCGCCCGCTCCCTCTGCGGCTCGGAGGGCACGCTGGGCGTGCTGACGGAGGCGGTCGTGGACCTCGTACGGGTGCCCCGCGCGCGTGCGCTCGCCGTGCTGGCGTACGCCGACGAGAGCGGGGCCGCCGAGGCGGCGGCCGGACTGCTGGAGCACCGCCCGCTGACCGTGGAGGGCATGGCGGCCGACCTGGTGCCGTCCGCGGCGGACCTCCCGCGCGGGGGAGCCTGGCTGTTCGTGGAGACCGGCGGCGAGACGGAAGGGGAGGCACGCGCGCGTGCGGAGAGGATCGTCCGCGCGGCGGACGTCCCGGACTCCCTCGTGGTCACCGACCCGGCCCGGCAGCGCGCGCTGTGGCGGATCCGGGAGGACGCGAGCGGCACGGCGACCCGGATGCCGGACGGGACCGAGGCCTGGCCCGGCTGGGAGGACTGCGCGGTGCCCCCCGCCCGGCTCGGCGCGTACCTGCGGGACTTCCGCGGGCTGCTGGCCGACCACGGGCTGCGCGGCGCCCCGTACGGGCACTTCGGGGACGGCTGCGTCCACGTCCGCATCGACTTCGACCTGCTGACCGGGCCGGGCATCGCCCGCTTCCGGAGCTTCTCCGGCGAACTCGCCGACCTGGTCGTCGCCCACGGCGGATCGCTCTCCGGTGAACACGGCGACGGGCAGGCGCGCGCCGAACTGCTGCCGCGCATGTACGGCCCGGACATGGTGGCCCTCTTCGAGCGGGTGAAGGGCGTCTGGGACCCGGACGGCCTGCTCAACCCGGGGATGCTGGTGCGCCCCGCGCCCCTGGACGCGAACCTCCGCTTCTCCGTCCTGCCGAGGGAGCCGGTGGACGTCGCCTTCGGGTACCCGGCCGACGGCGGTGACTTCTCGGCGGCCGTCCGCCGCTGCGTGGGCGTCGCCAAATGCCGCACGGCCTCGGTGTCGGGGCCGGCGGTGATGTGCCCCTCCTTCCGGGCGACGGGCCAGGAGGAGCACTCCACGCGCGGCCGCGCCCGCCTGCTGCACGAGATGCTCGCCGGCGAGCTGGTGACCGACGGCTGGCGTTCCACGGAGGTGCGGGACGCGCTGGACCTGTGCCTGTCCTGCAAGGGTTGCCGCTCGGACTGCCCGGTCGGGGTCGACATGGCCACCTACAAGGCCGAGTTCCTCCACCACCACTACGCCGGCCGCCGCCGCCCGGCCGCCCACTACGCGATGGGCCGGCTGCCGGTGTGGCTGGGCTGGGTGGAGCGGACCAGGTCGGCGGGCGTGGTCAACGGCCTGGCCTCGGTGGGCCCGCTCGCCCGGGTGGCGAAGCGGCTGGGCGGGATCGCGGGGGAGCGGGAGATCCCGCGCGTGGCCGGGGAGACGTTCACGCGCTGGTGGCGGGGGCGGCGAGCCGACGTGCCCGCAGGGGACGGGGACGGTGCCGGGGACGGCTCCGGTGCCCTGGTGGTGCTGTGGCCGGACACCTTCACCGAGCACCTCTCGCCCTCCGTCGGCCGGGCCGCCGTACGGGTCCTGGAGGCGGCGGGCCTGCGGGTGGCCCTGCCTCCGACGCTGCGACTGGACGGGCGCCCGGTGGGGGACGGCCGCTCACGGTCGGCGCTCCGGCTGCTGGCGGCCCGCAGGGGCCGGGTCTGCTGCGGCCTGACGTACATCTCCACGGGCCAGCTCGACCGGGCCCGCGCGGTGCTGCGCCGCACCCTCGACCTCATGGAGCCGGTCCTGGCCACGGACGCCCCGGTGGTCGTCCTGGAACCGAGCTGCGCGGCGGCCCTGCGCACCGACGCACCGGAACTGCTGCACGACGACCCGCGGGCGGCACGGCTCGCCGCCCGGGTCCGCACCTTCGCGGAGACCCTGGAGCAGTACGCGCCCGACTGGACCCCGCCCGCCCTGGACCGCCCGGTCACCGGCCAGACCCACTGCCACCAGCACGCGGTCCTGGGCGAGGGGCCCGACCGCCGCCTGCGCGAGGCCGCCGGCCTCACCGGCGAACTGTCCGGCGGCTGCTGCGGCCTGGCGGGCAACTTCGGCTTCGAGAAGGGCCACTACGAGGTGTCCACGGCCTGTGCGGAGGACCGGCTCCTGCCGGCGGTGAGGCAGGCGCCGGTCGGGGCAGTGGTCCTGGCCGACGGCTTCTCCTGCCGGACGCAGCTGGAGCAGCTGGCGGGGATACGGGGCAGGCACCTGGCGGAGGTGCTGGCGGAGGCCCTGGACGGAAAAGCGTGAGCACGCGCGGCTGATCCGCCCCCGGGGCGCTCGGACGAGCCGGTGCGGCCCCGTCCTGGTGGAGGGGGATCGGCAGCCGGTCGGTGCGGCCGTGCGGTGGGTGTGGCGGCGGCCGTCAGGGCGTGGTCTCGCCCCGTACCAGCGGCAGGCACACCGGCTGGATGTCCTCGGGCAGGTCGTCCGGGCGGCACCAGCGGGCCTCCAGGATCTCGAAGGGGTCGAGGCGCAGCTCGCCGCCCAGCAGGCGGGCCTCGTAGGCCACTTCCAGACGGGTGCGGAAACCGCTGTTCAGCATCACGAGGCGGCCCACCTCCACGTCGAGGCCGGTCTCCTCCTCGACCTCGCGCACCACGGTCTGCCGGAAGTCCTCATCCTTGTGCGCGAAGCCGCTCGGCAGGCCCCACTGACGGCCCGGCGGCCACATCCGGTGCCGGAGCAGCAGGACCCGCCCCTCCTCGTCGCGCACGACGCCGGTCACCCCGACCACGAACTTGGCGTTCAGGAACCACATGACGCGGCTCTGGACGGGGCGCAGAAGTCGCCAGAGACGGGCAATGAGTCGTCGCACGGGGCCTCGGGAGGTAGGAGCGGGGCGGAGAAGGGCTTCACCGGTGGGGACGGTACCCGCCCTGATGCCCGCCCCTCGCCCATCGACACCTCTGGCACCTCCGACGCCTCGGCCGGCACCCCCGGGCAGGGCGTCTCCGTGCGGTGTCACAGGCTGCTGCTAGAACTGTGCGCACCTCAGCCACCAACACCCGAGGAACCGCTATGGAGTTTCCGGCCAATGTGCCTCAACACCCTTGCTCAGTAGACCACTTGAATCAGTTTTACGGGCTCCCCGTCCTGACCTTCCCGCAGGCGTCCTCCGACCGCCCCCTGCCGGCCGATCCCGCTTCCGTGGCGTGGCGCATGCAGAGCGGCCTGTACGTCGGGGACGAGGAACCGGACGACTACTGGGACCGCTTCACCGAGACCGTGCCATTGGAGGAGGTGCGCGCGCTCGTCATCGGCTCCGCGTGGTACGGATCCGACGGCTGGCCGTACGAAATAGTCGAGGTGATAGCCGAGTTGAGTCACCGGCTGACCGGACTGGAAGCGCTGTTCCTCGGCGACGTCCACTTCGAGGAGAGCGAGATCTCCTGGATGGGACAGTCCGACGTCGCCCCCGTCCTGGAGGCGTACCCCCGGCTGCGGGAGCTCGGTGTGCGTGGCGGTGACGGCCTCGAGTTCCCCGTCGTCCGCCACGAAGGGCTGCGCACCCTGCGTTTCGAGAGCGGCGGGCTGCCCGCCTCGGTCGTGCGCAACGTGGCCGCGTCCGACCTGCCGTCACTGGAGTGCCTGGAACTGTGGCTGGGCGACGAGTACTACGGCTGCGACACGACCATGGAGGATCTCCAGCCGCTGCTCACCGGCGAGCGGCTCCCTTCCCTGCGCCACCTGGGTCTGCAGAACAGTCAGTTCCAGGACGAGATCGCGGCCGCCGTGGCACACGCTCCGGTGGTGGCCCGGCTCGCGTCCCTCAGGCTGTCGATGGGCGCGCTCGGCGACGAGGGCGCCGCGGCCCTGCTGGGTGGTCAGCCGCTCACCCACCTGCGCGCTCTCGACCTGCACCACCACTACCTCGGCGACGCCATGATGCTGCGGGTCCGGGAGGCCCTCGAACCGGCGGGCGTATGGGTGGACCTGTCCGAACAGGAGAAGGACGACGAGGAGGACGAGGGCACCCGCTACGTCGCCGTCGCCGAGTGAATCCTCCTTCCCTCCCCGGTTTCCCCGATGCCCCGGAGACGCTCGGTCCGCATGACGGACGGAGTTGACCCGGGCGGGGCGAGGGACTCATCGTCAGGTACGTAGAAGCGTCACGGTGCTGACCAAGGTCATATCCTGGACCGGAAAGCCCACCGCGACGCACCGTTGCCGAAGGGCCCTCCGCTCCCTTTGCCCAGCCCGAGGAAGGCGCCGTGACGACGTCGAGTGCTGCCAGCCCGTCCACCCCGGCCGCCGTCCCCGGGGCGGCCCCGGGCCATGCGCCACAGGCGTCGGGCGCCCCACGCGGCCGCGGTTCCCTGGGCCCGGTCGGACTGGTGCTCGCCGGGGGGATATCCGTGCAGTTCGGCGGGGCGCTCGCGGTGACGCTGATGCCGAGGGCCGGTGCGCTCGGCGTCGTGACGCTGCGGCTCCTGGTGGCCGCGGTCGTGCTGCTGGTGGTGTGCCGGCCCCGGCTGCGCGGGCACTCGCGCGCCGACTGGACCACGGTGATCGCCTTCGGCGTCGCCCTGGCCGGAATGAACGGCCTCTTCTACCAGGCCGTCGCCCGCATCCCCCTCGGCACGGCGGTCACCCTGGAGGTGCTCGGTCCGCTCGCCCTCTCCGTGCTGGCCTCCCGCCGCGCGATCAACCTCCTGTGGGCCGGACTCGCCCTCGCCGGTGTCGTCCTGCTCGGCGGCGGAGGCTTCGACGGCCTCGATCCCCTGGGTGTCGCGTTCGCCCTGGGCGCCGGTGTCATGTGGGCGGCCTACATCATCTTCAGCGCGCGGACCGGCCGCCGCTTCCCGCGGGCCGACGGGCTCGCCCTCGCCATGGCGGTGGCCGCGGTCCTGTTCCTGCCGCTGGGCATCGCCGAGTCCGGTACGAAGCTCCTCGATCCGACGGTCCTCGCCCTGGGCGCGGCGGTCGCGATGCTCTCCTCCGTCCTCCCGTACACCCTGGAACTCCTCGCCCTGCGCCGGCTGCCCGCCTCCACGTTCGCCGTCCTGATGAGCCTGGAACCGGCCATCGCCGCGGCCGCCGGCTTCCTCGTCCTCAGCCAGGTCCTCACCCTCACCGAGGCCGCCGCCATCGCCCTGGTCGTCGCGGCGAGCATGGGCGCGGTACGGACCCAGGTGGGACGGGGGCGGGCGAAGGTGCCGGGGGACGATTCCTGACGGTCCGCGCAGGCCGGTGGGATCGCCCGTGGTGCGGGCGCGGGGGAAACGATGCGGTCGCGCGCCTCGTCGCCCGGCAACGGCCCGGTGAAGGAGGAAGGGCACCGGCGCCGGCAGGGGTGGGCGGCGGCACACCTGGGTAGGCACGGTGCAGTTACCGGGGGGACAGGAGAGCACCATGCTGGCGGGGGCGATCGGCGATGTCGTGCTGGGGCTGCTGGCCAGCTGTCTGAGCGGCCTGGCGGTGTGGCTGTGGCAGCGCGGCAGGCACAACCGGGATCTCCGGGCGCGGATGCGTGTCGTCGGCGCCCGTCCCGGCGACACCTGCCTGATCGTGATGAACAACAAATACGGCGCTCCGGGCACCACCCATCACCACGACGTGCAGGCGATGATCGAGGCAGCCGTCCTCAGCCACAGCCTGCAGTGCGAGGTCGAGATCGTCCGCAGCGACGACTTCCGGGGCAGCAACGGGAACAAGCCGGAGTTCTGCATAGGGGGCCCGCTCGGTTCGAACGTGCGGAGCGCGGGCCATCTCGCCCACAGCCTCCCCGGCGTCACGTTCCACCCCTACACCCACCCGGACCATCCGCTGGCCATCGAGGCGGGCGGTGAGTTCTACCGCTGGGACCGCGAGAACGAGGGGTACGGGCTGCTCGCGAAGTTCACCGCTCCGGGAGGGTCCCGTCCCGTCATCCTCATGTGCGGGCAGAGCGCCGTCATCAACCACGCCGCCGCGTACTTCCTCCGCCACTCGTACCGCCGGATAGCGGAAGCCGTCTCCTCCACCGAACGCTTCTGCCTGATCCTGAAGGTCTCCTCGATCCGCACCTACGGCTTCCAGGGGGTCACCCTGGAACGCGACCTCACCGACACGGTCTTCGCACCCGGGACGTAGCGATCCCCGCGCGCACGGGTCGCGGAGAGCGGGCACACCAATTCATGCAAGCGTGCTTGCTTGTTTCTCGGTCGGCTGCCATGCTCCACGCAACCGCGCCGCACACCGCCGTGCCCCGAGGGGAGCGCCTCGTGTCCGATCCGACGCCCGTGATCGACGACCTGCGTGAGGAGAGCGAGGAGCTCGACCGGTCGGTGGCCGGGTCGAGCCCGGAGCGGTGGGCGCGGGAGACGCCCGCCCCGGGCTGGACCGTGGCCCACCAGATCGCCCACCTCGCCTGGACCGACCACTCGGCGCTGCTCGCCGTCACGGACGCGGACAGGTTCCGTGGGCTGGTGGAGCGGGCACTCGCCGCCCCGCACACCTTCGTCGACGAGGGTGCCGAGGAGTACGCCCGGCTCGCGCCCGCCGACCTGCTCGCGCGGTGGCGCAAGGGGCGCGCGGCGCTGGAGAAGGCATTGCGGTCGGCGCCGCCCGGGGCGCGCTTCCCCTGGTACGGACCCCCTATGTCGGCCGCCTCCATGGCGACGGCCCGGCTCATGGAGACCTGGGCCCACGGACTGGACGTGGCGGACGCGATCGGTGTGTTGCGACCCCCCACCGACCGGCTCAGGCATGTGGCCCGGCTCGGGGTGCGCACCCGGGACTTCGCCTACGGGGCGCACGGACTCACCCCGCCCACCGGCCTCTTCCGCGTCGAGCTCGTCGCACCGAGCGGTGAGCTGTGGGCCTACGGCCCCGAGGACGCCCCCCAGCGCGTCACCGGCCCCGCGCTCGACTTCTGCCTCCTGGTCACCCAGCGCGCCCACCGCGCCGACCTCGCCCTCACCGCGGACGGCCCCGACGCCGACCGCTGGCTGGACGTCGCCCAGGCCTTCGCCGGGCCGCCCGGCGGCGGGCGGCCCCCGAAGGGGGACGCCTCGTGACGGCCAAAACCCTGCGCGTCGGCAACTTCTCCGGGTTCTACGGCGACCGCTTCGACGCCCTGCGCGAGATGCTCGCCGGCGGCGAACTCGACGTCCTCACCGGGGACTACCTCGCCGAGCTGACCATGCTCATCCTCGCCCGCGACCGGCTCAAGGACCCCTCCGCCGGGTACGCCCGCACCTTCCTGCGGCAGCTGGAGGAGTGCCTCGGCCTCGCCCACGAGCGGGGGGTGCGCATCGTCACCAACGCCGGCGGGATCAATCCGGCAGGGCTCGCCGATGCCGTGCGGGAGCTGGCCGGGCGGCTCGGCATCCCGGTGCGGGTCGCGCACGTCGAGGGCGACGACCTCACCGGCCGGTACCCGGGGAGCCTTGCCGCGCACGCCTATCTCGGGGGCTTCGGCATCGCGGCCTGTCTGCGCGGGGGCGCCGATGTCGTCGTCACGGGGCGGGTCACCGACGCGGCCCTCGTCACCGGGCCCGCCGCCGCACACTTCGGGTGGACGGCGAGCGACCACGACCGGCTCGCGGGGGCCGTCGTCGCCGGGCACGTGCTGGAGTGCGGGACGCAGGCCACCGGCGGCAACTACGCCTTCTTCGACGAACGGCCCCCCGGTGACCTCCGGCGGCCCGGCTTCCCGCTCGCCGAGCTGCACGAGGACGGCAGCAGCGTCATCACCAAGCACCCCGGCACCGGCGGCTTCGTCGACGTCGGCACCGTCACCGCGCAGCTGCTCTACGAGACCGGCGGCGCCCGGTACGCCGGACCCGACGTCACCGCCCGGCTGGACACCGTACGGCTCAGCCGGGAGGGGCCCGACCGGGTGCGGATCGAGGGGGTGCGGGGGGAGGCCCCGCCGCCCACGCTCAAGGTCGGGCTCAACCGGCTCGGCGGATTCCGCAACGAGGTCGTGTTCGTCCTCACCGGGCTCGGCATCGAGGCCAAGGCGGACCTCGTGAAGGAGCAGATGACCGGCGCGCTCGCCACGTCGCCGCCCGCCGAGGTGCGCTGGGAGCTCGTACGCACCGACCGGGCCGACGCCGGTACGGAGGAGACCGCGAGCGCGCTGCTGCGGCTCGTCGTGCGGGACCCGGGGCAGGACGCGGTCGGACGGGCGCTGAGCGGGGCCGCCATCGAGCTGGCGCTGGCCAGCTACCCCGGATTCCATGTGGTGGCGCCACCGGGAAAGGGCGCACCCTATGGGGTTTTCGAGGATGTGTACGTCCCCCATGGTGCCGTCGGCCATGTGGCCGTCCTCCATGACGGACGCCGCCTTTCCGTGGCTCCGGCGCACGACACGGCCGTGGTCGAGGACGTGCCCGAGCCGCAGCTTCCCGAGCCTCCGCCCGCGGGGGCCACCGGACGCGCCCCGCTCGGGCTCCTCGCCGGTGCCCGCAGCGGGGACAAGGGAGGCAACGCCAACGTCGGGGTGTGGGCCAGGAGCGACGACGCCTGGCGGTGGCTCGCGCACGAGCTGACCGTCGAGCGGTTCCGCCGGCTGATCCCCGAGGCCGCCGGCCTGCCCGTCACCCGGCACGTCCTGCCCCGTCTGCGCGCCCTGAACTTCGTCGTCGAGGGCCTCCTCGGCGAGGGCGTCGCCGCGCAGGCCCGTTTCGACCCGCAGGCCAAGGCGCTCGGCGAATGGCTGCGCTCCCGTCACCTGGACATCCCGGAGGTACTGCTGTGACGGTCCTCGCATCCGCCCTGGACACGGCGGGCCCCGACTACCGGGCCCACCGCGAGGCCATGCTCGGCAAGCTCGCCGCACTCGACACCGAACACGCCAAGGCCCTCGCGGGCGGCGGCGGGAAGTACGTCGACCGGCACCGCGCGCGCGGCAAGCTCCTCGCCCGCGAACGCATCGAACTGCTCCTCGACCCCGACACCCCGTTCCTGGAACTGTCCCCGCTGGCCGCCTGGGGCAGCGAGTACACGGTCGGCGCGTCCCTGGTCACCGGGATCGGGGTCGTCGAGGGCGTGGAGTGCCTGATCACGGCCAACGACCCGACGGTGCGGGGCGGCGCCAGCAACCCGTGGAGCCTGAAGAAGGCCCTGCGGGCCAACGACATCGCGTTCGCCAACCGGCTGCCCTGCATCAGCCTGGTGGAGTCCGGCGGCGCCGACCTGCCCTCGCAGAAGGAGATCTTCATTCCCGGCGGTGCGATCTTCCGGGACCTGACCCGGCTGTCGGCGGCCGGCATCCCGACCGTCGCCGTCGTCTTCGGCAACTCCACCGCGGGGGGCGCCTACATCCCCGGCATGTCCGACCACGTGATCATGGTCAAGGAGCGGGCGAAGGTGTTCCTCGGCGGTCCGCCGCTGGTGAAGATGGCCACCGGGGAGGAGAGCGACGACGAGTCCCTGGGCGGCGCCGAGATGCACGCGCGCGTCTCGGGCCTCGCCGACTACTTCGCCGTCGACGAACCGGACGCCCTGCGCCGGGCCCGGCGGGTCGTGGCCCGCCTGGGCCACCGCAAGGCGTACCCCGATCCGGGGCCGGCCGAGCCGCCGGTGTACGACCAGGACGAGTTGCTGGGCGTCGTCCCCGGCGACCTGAAGATCCCCTTCGACCCGCGCGAGGTGATCGCGCGGATCGTCGACGGCTCCGACTTCGACGCGTTCAAACCGCTCTACGGGACCAGCCTGACCACCGGCTGGGCCACCCTGCACGGCTATCCGGTGGGCATCCTCGCGAACGCCCGGGGGGTGCTGTTCAGCGAGGAGTCGCAGAAGGCCGCCCAGTTCATCCAGCTCGCCAACCAGCGCGACATCCCGCTGCTCTTCCTGCACAACACCACCGGCTACATGGTCGGCAAGGAGTACGAACAGGGCGGCATCATCAAGCACGGCGCCATGATGATCAACGCGGTCAGCAACTCGAAGGTCCCCCACCTGTCGGTGCTCATGGGCGCCTCGTACGGCGCCGGGCACTACGGGATGTGCGGGCGGGCCTACGACCCGCGGTTCCTGTTCGCCTGGCCCGGCGCCAAGTCCGCCGTCATGGGCCCGCAGCAGCTCGCCGGGGTGCTGTCCATCGTCGCCCGGCAGTCCGCGGCGGCGAAGGGCCGGCCGTACGACGACGAGGCGGACGCGGCGCTGCGCGCCATGGTCGAGCAGCAGATCGAGTCCGAGTCGCTGCCCATGTTCCTGTCCGGGCGGCTGTACGACGACGGCGTCATCGACCCGCGCGACACCCGCACCGTCCTCGGCCTGTGCCTGTCGGCCGTCCACACGGCGCCCTACGAGGGCGTGCGCGGTGGTTTCGGCGTCTTCCGGATGTGAGGGGAACAAGGTGATCAGTACTGTCCTCGTCGCCAACCGGGGTGAGATCGCCTGCCGGATCGCCCGCACCTGCGGCGAACTCGGCATCCGGACGGTGGCCGTGCACTCGGACGCCGACGCGAACGCGCTGCACGCGCGCGTGGCGGACGAGGCCGTACGCCTTGTGGGGGCGGCGCCCGCCGACACGTACCTGCGCGGCGACCTGATCGTGAAGGCCGCGCTCGCGGCCGGTGCGGACGCCGTGCACCCCGGCTACGGGTTCCTCTCCGAGAACGCCGGCTTCGCGCGCGCCGTACGCGACGCCGGCCTGGTGTGGATCGGGCCGCCCCCGGACGCCATCGAGGCGATGGCGTCCAAGACGCGCGCCAAGGAACTCATGGGCATCGCGCCCCTGCGCGAGGTCACCGAGGCCGACCTGCCGGTCCTGGTGAAGGCGGCCGCGGGCGGCGGCGGACGCGGGATGCGCGTCGTACGGAGCCTCGCCGACCTGGACGCCGAACTGGCCGCCGCGCGCGCGGAGGCCGCGAGCGCCTTCGGCGACGGAGAGGTGTTCGTCGAGCCGTACCTCGGCGGTGACGCGGGCGGGCGCCATGTCGAGGTGCAGGTCCTCGCCGACACGCACGGCACGGTGTGGGCGCTCGGCACCCGGGACTGCTCCCTGCAGCGCCGCCACCAGAAGGTGATCGAGGAGGCCCCGGCACCGGGCCTGACCGGGGAACTCACCGGGGAACTCCACACCCTCGCCGTGCGCGCCGCCCGCGCGGTGGGCTACACCGGCGCCGGGACCGTCGAGTTCCTCGTCGCGGGGGGCCGGGCGCACTTCCTGGAGATGAACACCCGGCTCCAGGTGGAACACCCGGTCACGGAGGCGGTCTTCGGCCTCGACCTCGTCGCCGAGCAGATCCGCGTCGCCGAGGGGCATGCCCTCGGGAGCGAGCCGCCCCCCGCGCGCGGTCACGCGGTGGAGGCCCGCCTGTACGCCGAGGACCCCGCCCACGACTGGGCGCCGCAGACCGGCCGCCTGCACCGTCTCGCCGTCCCCGGCGCGGTCCGCCTGGACACCGGATTCACCGACGGCGACGACATCGGCGTCCACTACGACCCGATGATCGCCAAGGTCGTCGCCCACGCGCCCACCCGCGCGGAGGCGGTCCGCAAGCTGGCGTCCGCCCTGGAGCGGGCGGCGATCCACGGCCCCGTCACCAACCGGGACCTGCTCGTCCGCTCCCTGCGGCACCCGGAGTTCACCGACGGCCGCATGAACACCGGCTTCTACGACCGTCACCTGCCCGCGCTGACCGCACCGGCCCCCGACCCGTACGCCCCGCTCGCCGCCGCGCTCGCCGACGCCCACGGCCGGTCCCGGTTCGGCGGCTGGCGCAACCTGCCCTCGCAGCCGCAGGCCAAGCGGTACGCCGTGGCCGGCGAGGAGCACGAGGCCCGCTACCGGCACACGCGGGACGGGCTCGCCGCCGACGAGGTCCAGGTGGTGCACGCCGAGGCCGGGCTCGTCGTCCTCGAGGTGGACGGCGTACGGCGCCGGTTCGAGGTCAGCCGCTACGGCGACCGGGTGTACGTCAACGCCACCGCCCTCACCGCCCTGCCCCGCTTCCCCGACCCCACCGCCCAGCCCGCCCCGGGCTCCCTGCTGGCCCCCATGCCGGGCACGGTCGTCCGCCTCGCCGACGGCCTGACCGAGGGAGCCGCCGTACGGGCCGGAGAGCCCCTGCTCTGGCTCGAGGCGATGAAGATGCAGCACAGGATCACGGCGCCGGCCACGGGGACGGTGAGCGCCCTGCACGCACAACCGGGACAGCAAGTGGAGGTCGGCGCCCTTCTGGCTGTCGTGGAGGCGGACACCGCCCGAGGGAGCGGGGCCCTGCCCGGTACGCGGCTCCGCCGCATGAGCGCGACCCGCCACACCCCACCCGCAGCCGAAGGAGACGCATGACCACCCTCATCGAATCCGAAGAGCACAAGGCCCTCCGGGAAGCCGTCGCCGCCCTCGGCAACCGCTACGGCCGGGCCTACATCACCCGCACCGTCGCCGAAGGCAACCACCCCACCGAGCTCTGGTCGGAGGCCGCCAAGCTCGGCTACCTCGGTGTCAACCTCCCCGAGGAGTACGGAGGCGGAGGCGGCGGCATCGCGGAACTCTCCCTCGTCCTCGAAGAGCTCGGCGCCGCCGGCTGCCCGCTCCTGCTGCTGGTCGTCTCGCCCGCCATCTGCGGCACCGTCATCGCCCGCTTCGGCACCGGGGAACAGAAGCGGGAGTGGCTGCCGGGCCTCGCCGACGGCAGCCGCACCATGGCGTTCGGCATCACCGAACCCGACGCCGGGTCCAACTCGCACCGCATCACGACCACCGCGCGGCGCGACCCCGACACCGGGGACTGGCTGCTCACCGGCCGCAAGGTGTTCGTCTCCTGCGTCGACGTCGCCGACGCCACCCTCGTCGTCGGCCGCACCGAGGACGCGCGTACCGGACGCCTCAAGCCCAGCCTGTTCATCGTCCCGCGCGACACCGAGGGCTTCGAGCGGCGGCGGATCGACATGGAGCTCAGCGCCGCCGAGAAGCAGTTCGAGCTGGTCCTCGACGACGTACGGCTGCCCGCCGACGCGCTCGTCGGCGACGAGGACGCGGGCCTGCTCCAGCTGTTCGCCGGCCTCAACCCCGAGCGGATCATGACGGCCGCCTTCGCGATCGGCATGGGCCGCCACGCCCTCGCCAAGGCCGTCGGGTACGCGCGGGAACGCACGGTGTGGAACGCGCCCATCGGCGCGCACCAGGCCATCGCGCACCCTCTCGCGCAGGCGCACATCGACCTCGAGCTGGCCCGCCTGATGATGCAGAAGGCCGCTTTTCTCTACGACACCGGCGACGACGCGGGCGCGGGCGAGGCCGCCAACATGGCCAAGTACGCCGCCGCCGAGGCCTGCGTGAAGGCCGTCGACCAGGCCGTGCACACCCTCGGCGGAAACGGCCTCACGCGCGAGTTCGGCCTCGCCTCGCTGATCACCGCCGCGCGCGTGTCCCGTATCGCCCCGGTGAGCCGGGAGATGATTCTCAACTACGTCTCCCACCAGACCCTGGGCCTGCCCAAGTCGTACTAGGCCGTCTTGGAGGAACCATGTTCCGCAGCGAGTACGCAGACGTTCCGCCCGTCGATCTCCCCATCCACGACGCGGTGCTCGCGCGCGCCGCCGAGTTCGGGCGCACGCCGGCACTCATCGACGGCACCGACGGCACCACCCTCACGTACGAGCAGGTGGACCGGTTCCACCGGCGCGTGGCCGCCGCCCTCGCCGAGGCGGGCGTACGCAAGGGCGACGTGCTCGCCCTGCACAGCCCCAACACGGTCGCCTTCCCGCTCGCCTTCTACGCGGCCACCCGCGCGGGTGCCTCGGTCACCACCAGCCACCCGCTCGCCACCGCCGAGGAGTTCGGCAGGCAACTGGCGGACTCCGGGGCCCGCTGGATCGTCACCGTGTCCCCGCTGCTCCACACCGCGCGCAGGGCGGCCGGACTCGCGGGCGGCGTCGAGGAGATCCTCGTCTGCGACAGTGCGCCCGGCCACCGCTCCCTGATCGACATGCTGGCCTCCACCGCCCCCGAGCCGCAGGTCGCCATCGACCCCGCCGAGGACGTCGCCGCCCTGCCGTACTCCTCCGGCACCACCGGCACCCCCAAGGGCGTGATGCTCACGCACCGCCAGATCGCCACCAACCTCGCCCAGCTCGAACCGCTGATCACCGCCGGCCCCGGCGACCGCGTCCTCGCCGTGCTGCCGTTCTTCCACATCTACGGCCTGACGGCCCTGATGAACGCCCCCCTGCGCCAGGGCGCCACCGTCGTCGTCCTGCCGCGCTTCGACCTGGAGACGTTCCTGGCGGCCATCCAGAACCACCGCATCACCGCCCTGTACGTGGCCCCGCCCATCGTCCTGGCCCTCGCCAAGCACCCCCTGGTCGCCGAGTACGACCTCAGCTCCCTGAAGCACGTCATCAGCGCCGCCGCACCCCTGGACGCGAGCCTCGCCGCCGCCTGCTCGCAGCGGCTCGGCCTGCCGCCCGTCGGCCAGGCGTACGGCATGACGGAACTGTCGCCCGGCACCCACGTCGTCCCCCTGGACGCCATGGACGACGCGCCCCCCGGCACCGTCGGCAAGCTCGTCGCCGGCACCGAGATGCGCATCGTCGCCCTCGACGACCCGGCCGGGGACCTCGGCCCCGGCGAGTCCGGCGAGATCCTCATCCGCGGCCCCCAGGTCATGAAGGGCTACCTCGGCCGCCCCGACGCCACCGCCGCGATGATCGACGAGGACGGCTGGCTGCACACCGGCGACGTCGGCCACACCGACGGGGACGGCTGGCTGTTCGTCGTCGACCGGGTCAAGGAACTCATCAAGTACAAGGGCTTCCAGGTCGCCCCCGCCGAACTCGAGGCGCTGCTCCTGACCCACCCCGGCATAGCCGACGCCGCCGTCGTCGGCGTCCACGACGACGACGGCAACGAGGTCCCGCACGCCCACGTCGTCCGCCGGCCGTCCGCCCCCGGGCTTTCGGGGAGCGAGGTCATGATGTACGTCGCCGAACACGTCGCCCCGTACAAGCGGGTCCGCCGCGTCACGTTCATCGACACCGTCCCCCGCGCGGCCTCCGGGAAGATCCTGCGCCGCGAACTGAGGGCACGGTCCGAGGAGCCCTCGTGACCCTGATCGGCCGCACGCGCGCGCGGGGCGTCGAGACCCTCAGCCTCGACGCCCCCGAGCGACGCAACGCCCTGTCCGCCGCCCTCGTAGGGGAACTGGCCGACGCGCTCACCGCCGCCGGCGAGGACGGCGACGTCCGCGCGGTCGTGCTCACGCACACCGGGAACACCTTCAGCGCGGGCGCGGACCTGCGCGACCCGCCGACCCCGCAGGCGCTGACCGGCCTGCTGCGGCAGCTCGTCGAACTCCCGAAACCGGTCGTCGCGCGGGTCACCGGACACGTCCGCGCGGGCGGCCTCGGCCTGCTCGGCGCCTGCGACATCGCCGCCGCCTCGGACACGGCCACGTTCGCCTTCACCGAGGTCCGCATCGGGGTCGCCCCCGCCGTCGTCTCCCTGCCGCTGCTGCCCCGCGCCGACCCGCGCGCGCTGGCCCGCTACTACCTCACCGGGGAGCGCCTCGACGCCGCCGAAGCCGTCCGCACCGGCCTGCTCACCGCGTCCGGCGAGGACGTCGACGAGGTCCTCGCCCCGGTCCTCGACGGCCTGCGCCGGGCCGCACCCGAGGCCCTGGCCGAGACGAAGCGGCTGCTCACGGCTAGGGTGCTGGAGACCTTCGACCGGGACGCCGCCGACCTGACCGCGCTCTCGGCCCGCCTCTTCGCCTCCGCCACCGCACGGGAGGGGATGACGGCCTTCCTCGAACGACGGGACCCGCAATGGGCGGTGTGAGCACGAGCGACCGCGGCGACCGTGCCGAGCGCGTTCCCAAGCAGGACCGCAGCCGGGTCACCCGGCAGCGGCTCCTGGAAGCCGCCGTGGCCTGCCTCGCCGAACACGGCTGGGCGGGCTCCACGGTCCTCGTCGTCGCCGAACGCGCGGGCGTCTCCCGGGGAGCGGCCCAGCACCACTTCCCGACCCGCGAGGACCTCTTCACGGCCGCCGTCGAGTACGTCGCCGAGGAACGCTCCACCGCCCTGCGCGCCCTCTTCCCCGACGGCACGACCGCCGGCGACCGCCGCGCGGTGGTCACCGCCCTGGTCGACCTCTACACCGGGCCCTTGTTCCGCGCCGCCCTCCACCTGTGGGTCGCCGCCTCCAACGAGGAGCAGCTGCGGCCCCGCGTGACCGAGCTGGAGTCCCGCATCGGGCGCGAGAGCCACCGCGTCGCCGTGGACCTCCTCGCCGCCGACGAGACCCGCCCCGGCGTCCGCGAGAGTGTCCAGGGCCTCCTCGACATGGCCCGCGGCCTGGGCCTCGCCACCCTCCTCACCGACGACGCGGCCCGGCGCGAGCGGGTGGTACGGCAGTGGGCGGCCCTGCTGGACGAGGTGCTGGGCTGAGGCACCGGGGCGAGGGGCCGGGGCCGGCCGGGCCGGGGCCGCACGGCGCTCCGCGACTTCGCTTTCGCGCTCACGGGCTCAGCCGCTCCACCCTCCAGCCGCCGTCCGGCCGGACCGTGTAGCGCAGGCGGTCGTGGAGGCGGTTCTCGCGGCCCTGCCAGAACTCGACCGCCTGCGGGACCACCCGGAAGCCGCCCCAGTGCGGCGGGACCGGTACCTGCTCGCCCTCCGGGTACCGGGCCGCCAGTTCCGCGTACGTCGCGTCCAGGTCCGTACGGCCGGCCAGCACCGACGACTGACCGCTCGCCCACGCGCCCAGCTGGGAGCCGTGCGGGCGGGTGCGGAAGTAGGCGGCCGTCTCGTCCCGGCCGGTGCGCCGCGCGGCGCCGGTGACGATGACCTGCCGGGCCATCGGATGCCACGGGAACAGCAGCGAGACGTACGGGTTGACGGTCAGCTCGCGCCCCTTGCGGGAGTCGTAGTTCGTGTAGAACACGAACCCCTGCTCGTCGAAGTGCTTCAGCAGCACCGTGCGGGAGCTGGGCCGGCCCTGCGCGTCCGCCGTGGACACGACCATCGCGTTCGGCTCGAACAGGCCGCCGTCCGTCGCCGCCTGCTTGAACCAGCGCGCGAACTGCCCGACGGGGGTGGCGGCCAGGTCGGTCTCGGAAAGCCCTTCGGCCCGGTACTGCTTGCGCATCGAGGCGGGATCGAGGGGAACGGAGTCTCGGACGGTCACACCGTCATCCTGCCGTATGCACGGACCCCGTGGGCGCGGAGTCCGCAGGTCCGTGCGGCAGGGCCCGTGGGAGTGTGCGTGCGCGGAGGACCGCCCGGAATTCAGTGGCACTGAGTGCCGCGAACACTCCCCAAAACTGGCACTCAGGGATATCGTTCTGGGCAACTGCTCCGGTTGGGTGGCCGCCGGCCGGGCATCACAGGGGTGACGTCCCGGACCGCGAGTCCTCGCGATGACGGCCGTGGATCCGTCGGACGCGCGCTCACCTCAACAGACCGACCGGTTACCGACCGGTCGGCCCACCGACCGGCCGGCGCGTGGCCGTCCCACCCATACCGCCATCCGCCGCCCCCATCACGAGGAGCCGCCTGATGTCCGACTTCGTACCCGGGCTCGAGGGAGTCGTCGCTTTCGAAACGGAGATCGCCGAACCGGACAAGGAGGGCGGCGCACTCCGGTACCGGGGCGTCGACATCGAGAACCTGGTCGGGCACGTCTCCTTCGGGAACGTCTGGGGCCTTCTCGTCGACGGCGCCTTCAACCCCGGTCTGCCGCCCGCCGAGCCCTTCCCGATCCCCGTCCACTCCGGGGACGTCCGCGTCGACGTCCAGTCCGCGCTCGCCATGCTGGCGCCGGTCTGGGGCCTGAAACCGCTCCTCGACATCGATGCCGGGCAGGCCCGCGACGACCTCGCGCGCGCCGCCGTCATGGCCCTCTCCTACGTCGCCCAGTCCGCGCGCGGCCAGGGCCTGCCGATGGTCCCGCAGAGCGAGATAGACAAGGCGCGGTCCGTCGTCGAACGCTTCATGATCCGCTGGCGCGGCGAACCCGACCCCAAGCACGTCGCCGCCGTCGACGCGTACTGGACCTCCGCCGCCGAGCACGGCATGAACGCCTCCACCTTCACGGCCCGCGTCATCGCCTCCACCGGCGCGGACGTGGCCGCGGCCCTCTCGGGCGCCGTCGGTGCCATGTCGGGTCCCCTGCACGGCGGCGCACCCTCGCGCGTCCTCGGCATGATCGAGGAGATCGAACGCACCGGAGACGCCGAGGCGTACGTGAAGGGGGCGCTCGACCGGGGCGAACGCCTCATGGGCTTCGGCCACCGCGTCTACCGCGCCGAGGACCCCCGCGCCCGCGTGCTGCGCCGCACCGCCCGCGAGCTCGGTGCCCCGCGCTTCGAGGTCGCCGAGGCGCTGGAGAAGGCCGCCCTGGCCGAGCTCCACGCCCGCCGTCCCGACCGCGTCCTGGCCACCAACGTCGAGTTCTGGGCCGCCATCGTCCTGGACTTCGCCGAGGTGCCGGCCCACATGTTCACCTCGATGTTCACCTGTGCCCGTACCGCGGGCTGGTCGGCCCACATCCTGGAGCAGAAGCGCACCGGCCGCCTGGTCCGTCCCTCCGCCCACTACACAGGCCCCGGCAGCCGCGACCCGCACGAGATCGAGGGCTACGCGGACATGGCCGACCGGGCCTGAGGCCGGGCTCCCGGAACGGCACGGAAACGCAGACGACCCGCGAGCCCGGTCCTCCAGAGGAGGGGCCGGCCGGACGTACCGGCGACTCGCGGGTCGGGCGACTGCGTTGGATTGGGCCGGTTGCGTGCATCATGCACACGCTGGTCCGGCGCCGAACCGAGTACGGCGACGGGCTACTGGCCCGCAGCCACCTCTTCCGTCCGGTATGCGTACATCTGCCGAACCACCTCCTTTCCGGAATGCCACCACCCTAGGAAACGTTCCGCCGTCCGATCAACCGCTTTTTCGAGATATTGACCGTTGGATGTGTCGCCGCTGGTCACCTGCCGTGCGGCGGACGGGAGACACGGGGCGGCGGGCGATCGTCGGCGGGTCGGTGTTCGAGGAGCGGATCGGCTGCGCGCGGGCCGTGGCGGACGGGGACCGGGTGTACGTGTCCGGGACCACCGGGTTCGACCACGCGGCGACGACGATCTCCGACGACGTGGTCGAGCGGGCCGAGCAGTGCCTGCGGAACGTCGCGGCGGCCCTGGACGAGGCGGGGCGCACCTTCGCCGACGTGGTGCGGGTGCGGTACCTGCCCCCGCGCCGGCGGGGGAGGACTTCGAGCCGTGCCGGCCGGTGCCGAGGCGCCGCTTCGGCGAGGTCCGCCCCGCGGCCACCCCGCAGGTGTGCGGGCCCGCCGATCCGAGGATGAGGACCGGGATCGAGGTGGACGCCCGGCGGGGGAGCGGCGGCTGAGCGCCGGCCGGGCGACGACGGGACGCGGAATGCCGGTGGCGTACAACGATTCCCTCAAGGTTGCGGGAACCCGATGTGCGCTGAGTCACGTTCAAGTTGAATGATGGCAAGTGGGCGGACCGACGTGCCGTACGTAGGACGCAGCTGCAGGGGGTGTCCAGGTGAGTGCTTCCCGGCGTAGTGGGACCACCGACGAACTGGGGCCCGACGAGCCCGGGCGGGAGAGTTCGGACGGTTCCGATCTGCTGGCCGCGTTGCTGGACGGCATGGACGCCGCCCTGTGCGCCTTCGACGCGGACGCGGTGGTGACGCACTGGAACCGTGAGGCCGAGCGCATCCTCGGGTGGACCGCGGCCGAGGCCGTGGGCCGGCAGGGCTTCGCCGGATGGGCGGTGCGCGGCGCGGACGCCGCGGAGGTCGAGGCCCGGCTGATGTCGGCCATGGGGGCCGCGGGCCGGCAGGTGCACGAGTTCGCGCTGCTGACCAAGGACGGCGGCCGGGTGCTGGTACGGACCCAGTCCGCGGCCGTACGCGGGCCCGACGGGAAGCCGGCGGGTGTGTACTGCGCCTTCAGCGAGGTGCACACGCAGATCGACCTGGAGCGGTCGATCGCGCTGAGCGAGGCGCTGCTGGAGGAAGCGAGCTGGGGCGTGGTCCTCGTCGACGCCGATCTGCGGCCCGCCGTGGTGAACGCGCACGCGGCGAAGGCGTTCGGCACCGGGCGCACCTCCGTGCTCGGGCGGCCGCTCGGGGAGCTGCTGTCGCAGGGCGTGGAGGAGCTGGAGAGCGCGCTCACCCATGTGCTGGCGGAGGGCGCCCCGCCCGCGCCCGCCGAGATCTGGGTGAGTGTGCGGGAGCCCAAGGGCGAGCGGCGGCGGTGCTGGCGGTGCGGCTTCGTGCGGCTGGCGTCGCCGCTGGCGGAGGAGCCGGTGCCGCTCGGCGTGGGCTGGCTGTTCCAGGACGTGACCGAGGCCCGGCAGAGCGAGCAGGAGGCGTCGCTGGTGCGGTTCCGGGCGCAGCAGCTGCACCGGGCGGCACGGGCGGCGGCCGAGTGCGAGGACCCGGCGGAGGCCGTCACCGTCCATCTGGACTTCGCGCTCGCCGGATTCGCCGACCACGCGCTGATCGACCGCGTGGCGGACCGGGCGGCCGACGCGGCGGCAGGGACGGCGGGTGAGGCGGAGGGCGCGGACCGGGTCCGGCTGGTGCGGATCGCGGCCACTCCGTCCGGGGCGCCGGGACCGAGCCGGCTCGCCGGGCAGGCGGGGCTGCCGGTGCGGTACGGCCTGGGCCATCCGGCCCTGCGGTGTGTCGAGCGGGCCGGTTCCGTACGGGCCGACGCGGGGGCGGTGACGGCACAGGAGGCGCGTGCGTGGGCGGTGTCCCGGCAGTGGCCGGCGGACGCGGCGCACGCCCTGTGCACGGTGCTGCGCAGCCGCGGCCGGACGCTCGGTGCTGTGACGTTTCTGCGCGGCCCGGGACGCAACGCCTTCGAACGCCCCGACGCGATGTACGCGGAGGACGTGGCCCTCCGCATCGCCACGGCCCTGGACCTGGCGGGAGCGACCGGGCAGCGGGAGTGACGGCGGGACCCGGGACCCGGACCGAGTCCCGGTGCCGGGATTCAGCGCCGGTAGAAGATCCGGTCGGCGTACTGCTCCAGGATGCGGCCGTTCCAGTCGTGGCCGCCGTCGACGTTGCCGGAGCGCAGGAGGGGCGGCTCGATGCCGCGGTCGGCCAGGGTGGCGGCCGCGGTGGCCATGACCGCCTGGAGGAGGGCGGCGGTGACGACGGTGGAGGCGGGGGCGAAGGGGGCGGGGACGTTGTCCAGGGTCAGCTCCGCGTCGCCGACCGCGATCTTGGAGTCCAGGACGAGATCGCAGTGGTCCTTGAGGTAGGTCCCCGACGCGTGCCGGGACGTCGTCTCCGTCGCGTACGCCACCGAGGTCACACCGATGACCTTCAGGCCCAGGGCGCGGGCGTTCATGGCCATCTCCACGGGCAGCGCGTTGCGCCCGGACAGGGAGACGATCACCAGCGCGTCGCCCGCGCGGGCCGGGGACGAGTCGAGCACGGCGCTCGCGAGCCCGTCGACGCGTTCGAGGGCCGAGCCGAGGGTGGCCGGCATCACGTCGACGCCGACGACGCCCGGGACGGCGAGCAGGTTCATCAGGGCGAGTCCGCCCGCGCGGTAGACGACGTCCTGCGCGGCGAGCGAGGAGTGACCGGCGCCGAAGGCGAAGAGGCGCCCGCCGCCCGAGACCGTGTCGGCGAGCAGGGTGCCCGCGGCCGCGACGGAGTCGGCCTCCTCGTCGCGGACCCGGTGCAGCAGGTCGATCGCGGCGTCGAGGAACCGGCCGGCCGGCGTACGGTCGCTCATGCGGCATCCCTTCGGGGTGAACTGCTGCCGATCACCGTGCGGTCCGGACCAGCGCCATGTCAATATGACGGCCCGAGGGGCTGAGGAGCCCTTCGCGGCAGCCCTGCACCACCCTGTACCACCCCGCGCATACCCTTCGTTTCCACGGTGCGCCTCGGTTACCGGTGCCATGCGTCAGAATTGAGTCCAGGGCCAGCGCATGCGCCGGTGAGCCGTCCAGCCTCCGGCAGAGCCAATCGCAGATCTCATCGAGGGGCACGTATGTCCGGACTGATCGACACCACGGAGATGTATCTCCGCACCATCCTCGAGCTGGAGGAGGAAGGCGTGGTCCCCATGCGCGCCCGGATCGCGGAGCGGCTCGACCAGAGCGGGCCGACGGTCAGCCAGACGGTGGCGCGGATGGAGCGCGACGGCCTGGTGTCCGTCGCGGCAGACCGCCACCTGGAGTTCACCGACGAGGGCCGCCGGCTCGCCACCCGCGTGATGCGCAAGCACCGCCTCGCCGAGTGCCTGCTCGTCGACGTGATCGGCCTGGAGTGGGAGCAGGTGCACGCAGAGGCCTGCCGCTGGGAGCACGTGATGAGCGAGGCCGTCGAGCGCCGCGTCCTGGAGCTGCTGCGGCATCCCACCGAGTCGCCCTACGGCAACCCGATCCCGGGCCTGGAGGAGCTGGGCGAGAAGGACGGCGCCGACCCGTTCCTGGACGAGGGCATGGTGTCCCTGGCCGAACTCGACCCCGGCTCCGAGGGCAAGACGGTCGTGGTGCGCCGTATCGGCGAGCCGATCCAGACGGACGCGCAGCTGATGTACACGCTGCGCCGGGCGGGCGTCCAGCCCGGTTCGGTGGTCAGCGTGACGGAGTCGGCGGGCGGTGTGCTGGTGGGCAGCAGCGGTGAGGCGGCCGAGCTGGAGACGGACGTCGCCTCGCACGTGTTCGTCGCCAAGCCGTAGCCGTGTCCGTGTCCCGTCAACTCGACTGATGTGCAAGGAAGTTGCTGCGGGAGAGCCGCGACGCCGGTGCGATCGCGCCGAATCCGGGACCGAGTGCGCCGAAGCGCAGCGCTCGCCCGGTTCGCGTGCGAGGCTGTCGCGTGAGGCATCTGGCCTGAGGGGCTCTTGGCCGGGCCGGCAGCGCTGCCACCCGGCCGGGGAGGGGCGGGAAGATGTGCCGTGACCACGTGAGGAGCCCCGGCGCCGCACGGCGCCGGGGCCTGTCCTCCCCTGTGCTGACCCGGAGCCCCGAGCTCCCAGGGTCATTCCCTGCGGACCGGTTTCCCCGAGTGGTCCGCCTCCCGTTGGAAATCTCCCCCCGGCCGCGGCGATCAATCCTCGAACAGGGTCACTCGAACGAGGGGTATTGGCTACTGGAACCGCGTTCTCGAAAGCGCATTCGATAATCTGTGGGGCGGCAACAGCAGGCAGGGCAGGCAGCACGGCAGGCAGCGAGCTGGGGGTGCCAAGACGATGGCGCGACGCATCGACGTGACGGGGGCGGACGGCGTACGTCTCGCCGCCTGGGAGTTCGGCGACCCGCCCAAGACCGGCAGCGACCCGACGGAGCACACGAGCGTGCTGTTACTCCACGGGCTCATGGGCCGCGCCTCGCACTGGGCGTCCACCGCCCGCTGGCTCTCCGCGCGGTACCGGGCGGTCGCCCTGGACCAGCGCGGCCACGGCCGCAGCGACAAACCCCCACAGGCCTCGTTCACCCGGGACGCCTACGTCGACGACACCGAGGCCGCCCTCGAGCAGCTGGGCCTCGGCCCGGCCGTCCTCATCGGCCATGCCATGGGCGCGCTCACCGCCTGGCAGCTCGCCGCCAAACGGCCCGACCTGGTGCGCGGGGTGATCATCTGTGACATGCGGGCCTCCGCGCTCGGGGCCGCCTCGCAGCGCGAGTGGGCGCAGTGGTTCAAGGCCTGGCCCGTCCCGTTCGCCACGCTCGCCGACGTCCGCAAGTGGTTCGGTGAGGACGACCCCTGGGTGGAGCGTCCGAACCCGGCCCGCGGCGAGTTCTACGCCGAGGTGATGGCCGAGTCCCCGGACGGCTGGCGGCCGGTCTTCGACCCCGGCCAGATGCTCCGCTCCCGCGAGACCTGGGTGTACGACGCGCACTGGGAGGAGTTGGCCCAGGTGCGGTGCCCGGCCTTGGTGGTCCGCGGCCTCGACGGCGAACTGGGCCGCGCGGAGGCCCAGGAGATGGTCCGCGTCCTGCCCCGCGGCCAGTACGCGGAGGTGGCCGACGCCGGCCACCTCGTCCACTACGACCAGCCCGACGCCTGGCGCACGGCCATCGAACCGTTCCTGGACACCCTCCGGGACACCTGAGCCCCGAGCCGCCCCGGCCCTCGCCGGGCCCGCCGACCGTGCCGCGTACACCGCCCCGCGCACACGCAGGTCCGCCCCCTGTGCCCGCCCTGCCCGCCGGGCGCCCGGCGCCGCCCAGGCGTTGCCGTGCCCTCGCCCCGCGGGCCCGCGCCCCCGCGCAGCCGTGGTGTCACGTCGCCCCGACGTGACGTGTCGCCTGCCTGCCGGCCGCGGGTGCCGTGCGTGCCGTCCCGTATCCGGCCGTCGATGCCGACGCGTCCGCGGAAAGCCTGCCTCGCGTCTCGCCGCCCGGAGCCGCCCAGGCCGCCCGGAGCCGCCCAGGCCGCGTCCCCCCGTTTTCCCGCCGCCCTCGCTCACGGTCGGCTTCCACCGTTCCTGCCGTTCCTGCCGCTCCTACCGTTCCTGCCGCTCCCGCCGCTCCCTGCGGTCCTGCCGGTCGCGGCCGCACGCGTACGCCAGCGGCGAGATCAGCTCCGCGGCGTCCGGCAGCCACCGGTTCGCCGGTGTCGGCCCGCTGGCCCACTGCACGGCCCCTTTGGACCCGAACCGCGTGGGCGGTGCCGCCACGTACGTCCCCTCGCCCCGCACGGTCAGATCGAGCGGGGACAGCGACCAGCCCAGGGAACGGATCAGACCCGGCACCTTCGCGGCGGCGCCGGGGAGCACGAAGAATTCCATGCGCCGGGCGGGGGTCAGGGTCACCGGGCCGAGCGTCAGTTCCATCCGCTCCATCCGGGCCAGCGCCAGGAACCCGGCCGACTCGGGGACGGAGATCGTGTCGAAGGAGTGGCCGGTGGGCAGCAGGATCGAGGCCGTCGGCCGCATCTGCCACATGCGGCGGACGGCGCTCGCGCTGCCGGTCGCCTGGCCCGCCCAGTCGGAGCGCGCCGGGTGTGCGCCGGGTGCCGGGCACTCGACGACACCGCACGAGCAGCGGTGCACCCCGTCGACGGCCTCCAGCCAGGTGCCCGGAAACACGTCCCAGTGCCGCTCCTCGGTATAGCGAACCGCGGTGTCCAGCAGGGTTTCCCCGCGCTGCTTCGGGATCTGTCCGGCATCGGTGCCGGGGACCGTCTCTTCCACGATGAGCACAACTACGTCCGCCACCAGGGGTTACGCCCGTGCCCATGTGCGGGGGAGGGACACTCGCCCCGCGGTCGGGGCGCATGGGTGCATGTGCGGGGGCGCGCAGGGGGATCGGTGTCCGCGGGTGGGTAGCCAAGGGAGGGTGGTCGGGACGGGACGACATCCGTCGCTACCCCGGCAATCCGTACATGCCTCGCATCTTCGGCACCTCGGCGGGGCATTGATCTTCACGGCCGGAACTTTCGTCCCTTCACGAGGGGAGTTGTCAGGGGGCGGGCGGGCCCGGCCGCCGAAGACACGTCAACTCGGTGCGCGGGCAGGCACCGCAGCCTCAGGGGGTATGCCATGGCCGCAAGGCCTCTCGTCGCGCGGCAGCCGAACGAACGACTGCAGGCGCTCATTCAGGAAGCCGGATGCTCCAACGCCGGGCTGGCCCGCAGAGTCAACATGTGCGGTGCCGAGCACGGCCTCGACCTGCGGTACGACAAAACGTCGGTGGCCCGCTGGCTGCGCGGACAGCAGCCGCGGGGCCGGGCACCGGTGATCATCGCGGAGGCGCTCGGACGCAAGCTGGGCCGTACGGTCACGATCGACGAGATCGGCATGGCCAACGGCAAGAACCTCGCGTCGGGCGTCGGTCTCCAGTTCTCGCCGACGGTACTGGGGGCCATGGAGCAGGTCTGCGAGCTGTGGCGCAGCGACGTGGGCCGGCGGGACTTCCTGTCGGGCTCCTCCGTCGCCGCGTCCGCGCTGGTGGAGCCGAGCCGGGACTGGCTGATCTCCGCCCCCGACCCGCAGGTCGCGCGCTCGGCCGGGCCGCGGGTCGGGCGCTCCGACGTGGCGGCCGTGCGGGCCATGACGCAGTCCCTGGTGGACCTGGACCACCAGTACGGCAGCGGGCATGTGCGCCCGGTCGTCGTGCACTACCTCAACAGCGTCGTCTCCGGGCTGCTCACCGGTTCGTACCGGGAGGCCGTCGGACGCGAGTTGTTCGCGGTGGTCGCCCGACTGACCGAACTGGCCGGGTACATGGCCGTCGACACCGGGCAACCGGGCCTCGCCCAGCGCTACTACATCCAGGCGCTGCGGCTGGCCCAGGCGGCCGGCGACCGGGCGTACGGCGGGTACGTGCTCGCCGCCTCCATGAGCCATCTGGCCGCGCAGCTCGGAAACCCGCGCGAGATCGCGCAGTTGGCGCGGGCGGCCCAGGAAGGCGCGCGCGGGCGGGCGACCCCCCGCGCGGAGGCCATGTTCCGAGCCGCGGAGGCACGCGGACACGCGCTGATGGGTGATGCGCAGGCCGCGCAGGAAGCGGCCGGGCGCGCGATCGGCGCCATGGAGGCGGCCGACCCGGCCTCGGGGGACGACCCCGTGTGGATCACGCACTTCGACACGGCCTACCTGGCCGACGAGCTGGCGCACTGCCACCGGGACCTGGGCCAGTCCGAGGCCGCCGCGCGGTGCGCGCGCGAGTCGCTGGACGGGCATCCCGAGTCGCGGGCGCGGCGCCGGGCGATCGGCTACGTGCTGCTCGCCACGGCGCAGGTGCAGCAGCGGGAGGTCGAACAGGCCTGCAGCACGGGCCTGAAGGCGGTGGAACTGCTCGACGGGCTCAGGTCCGACCGGGGCGCCGAGTACCTGGAGGACTTCCAGCAGCGGCTGGAGCCGTATCAGGAGGAGCCGGTGGTAAGGGAGTTCGGCGCGCGCGTGGCCCTGCCGGCGGCGGCGTGAGCACGGCGGGGATGCTGCGCGGGTCCGGTGGGGCGCCGCGGGGGTGCGATCGGATGCCGGCCGTCGGGTGAACCCGGCGGCCGGCGACGGGTGAACGCCGTGGGTGATCCCGGATGAACGTGCGGGCAATGCGGAGTTGACGCGGGAGTGGAGTGGAGGAGGTGACGTGAACAGCGTGCGGTGACCCGGTTTTGTTACCGCGCTCACAGGGCATGAGGTCACGTCCTGTGCTGCGTGGCACCGGGCTCCGGGGACCCGGTAGCGTGAGCCGACGATCCACAAGGTTCCCCATGGGTAGGAGTCCCGGTGACGCAGAGTGGACAGGGCGAGGAGCCCTCGGCGCGCCCCGCGCGCGAAGGCATCGTGCTGCCCTCCGACGGCGGCGAGCCCTTGCTGCCGGGCATGACGGGCACCCCTGCCGGTCCGGTCGCGCAGGGCGGGCAGGAGCCCGCCTCCGCGCCGCCCGGCGGTCAGACCTGGGGCACGCCGTGGGGGCCCGAGCAGCGGACGCCGCCCGCGTCGCCGCCGCCGTCCGACCAGGAGTGGCAGTCGTCCCCGCCCGCCCAGCAGTGGGGCACGCAGGAACCGGCCCCCTGGGGCACACCGGGTCCGCCCGCGGGTCGGCAGGGCCCGGGCCCGCTGCCGCCCGAGGGCGCGCAGGCCCCGTCCCACGGCGGGACCCACGGTGCCCACTCCTCGTACGAACCGACGTACGGCCCGAACGCCGGCGGCCCCTCCGCGTCGATGCCGCCGCAGGCCACCGGCCGGGAACCCGGCTACGGCGGACACCGGAGCGGTGACGCCCACGGCTCCGCCCCCGGGGGGACGGACGGCTACGGGCAGCGGGGCGGAGGCGCTCCGCTGCCGCCGCAGCAGGGTTTTGGGTACGGCGCGTACGGCTCCGGCGCCGCGGGCGCGCCGCCCGACGGGTCGGAGGGGGCCACCCAGTTCATGCCGCCGGTGCCCGCCGCCCCCGTGGACGAGGGCGCGACCCAGTTCATACCCCCGGTGGGCCCGGGAGCACTGCCTCCCGAGATGCCCGCCGTACACGACTCCGAATCGACCCGGTACCTGGGCCTGCCCGCCCAGGGCCGGGCCGGCGGACCGCCACCGCCCGCGGGCAACCCCGACGCCGAGGCCACCCAGTTCATGGCACCGGTGGCCGACCAGCCCCAGCGCGCGCCGTACGGCGCCGCACCCGGTGTCCCCTCCGGTGTCCCGGCCGAGGAAGGGAACCGGCAGCCGCCCGCCGAGTTCGACAACCTCTTCCGCGCCTCCGGAGGCCCGGAAGAGGCCGGTTCCACCCAGCAGATGCCCCGCGTCGAGCACCAGCGGCCCCCCGTCCCTCCGCAGGCCGGACACGGCGGCGGCCGGCGTGCCGCCCGCGAGAACGACGGCGGAGGCAGGGGCGGCCGGGGCGGCCGTACGGGTTCGAAGGTGCCGTTGATCGCGGCGGTCGGTGTCGGTCTCGTCGTCCTCGGCGTCGGGGCGGGCGCCCTGCTCGGCAGCGACGGCGACGACGGCGACACCAACAAGACGGTCTCCGCCACCGCGCCCGCGAGCGAGGCGCCGTCCGCCGAGCCGTCCGCCGACCCGGTCCGCCGGCAGGCCGTCGAGCTGGACAAGCTGCTGGCCCACAGCGGCGACAGCCGGTCCGCCGTGATCAACGCGGTGGAGGACGTGAAGGCCTGCAAGAACCTCAAGAAGGCGGCCAAGGACCTGCGGGACGCGGCCGGGCAGCGCAACCAGCTGGTCACCGACCTGGCCGCGCTCTCGGTGGACGAACTGCCCGAGCACGCGGCGCTGACCGCCGCGCTCACCAAGGCGTGGCAGGCGTCGGCGTCGGCCGACAACCACTACGCGGCCTGGGCCGACCAGACCGCGGGCAAGAACGGCTGCAAGAAGGGCCAGGCCCGTTCGACCGGCGAGACGGCGGCCGCCAACAAGGACAGTGGCGTCGCGACCGCCGAGAAGACCAGGGCCGCCCAGCTGTGGAACGCGATCGCCAAGCAGCACGGCCTGACCGAACGGCAGCCGACCCAGCTGTGACCGGCCCGGGTCCGGCCGGCGGGCGACGACCGGTGATCAGCGGACGGTGACGCGCGCCGGCCGGGCGGACGTCCCGCCCCGCGCGTCAGGCCAGATCGGCGTTCTGCAGCGTGTCCGTCACGTCGATGAAGCCGTCGCGGCCGGACACGAGCCGGCCGTCCCTGACCTCCTGGAAGGTCACGTTGGCGTTGACCAGCCGGGGGAAGCCGACGGCGGCCAGCTTGTCCTGGAACTGCCAGCGCAGGGTGGGGGTGAGTCCGCCCGTCTCGACCTTCAGCCCGTCGTCCAGCGTCTGGGCCACGGTGTGGGCGCTGACCTCGCCGTCGCCGAGCGACTCGACGGCCTGCCTGAACACCGTGTAGGCGATCCAGGTGGTCTGCACACCGGTGTCGGCGGGGTCGATCCGGTTGTCGCCGAACGCCTCCTTCTTGATGACGTCCTTCATCGGGTCCCAGAGCTTGTCGCTCGACCCCGGGTACCAGCCGGTGACGTACGCCCCCTCGTACGGCCCCGACGCTCCGCCGGTCGTGTTGATCGTCGTCTGGTCGACGCTGCCCAGCACGGTCGCGGTGCGCACGTCCGGGTAGTCGGCGCGGGCGCGGCGGAAGGAGTCCATGAAGGTGCTGGTGCGGTCCCCGAGCGCGGGCACCACGCAGCCCTCGGCCTCCGGGTCGGCGGTGCTGGTCTCCAGGGCCTGCTTCGCCTGCCCGCCGTACTCGGTGGCCTCCTCCGCCGCCCGCTGGTCCGCGGTCGGCTCGTGGCCGCCCGCGGACAGGCCCGAGTCGAGCAGCGGGGGCAGCTGGTCGCCCGCGATGGTGTCCGGCCGGATCAGGGTGACCGGCCCGCAGATGTCGGCGAGGGCGCGGCCGAGGCCCGCCAGCAGCGCCGGCTGGCCGCCGTTGACGGGATAGGACAGCGGGCTGGTGAACTCGTCGGTGGTGATGCCGTAGCCGCCGATGTACGGGATGCCGGCGCCCTCGAGGGTCGGCAGGAACGTGTCGGCGTGCTGGCTGTACGAGCCGACCACCGCGACGGCGTTCTCCTTGACGGCGGTCCGGGCGCACCGCGAGGCGGACACGCTGTCGTTGTGCTCGTTGCAGGTGATCACGTTGAGCTCGCGGCCGTTGATGCCGCCCTCGGCGTTCACCCGGCTCGCGTACGCCTGGGCGAAGGCGGGCATACCGGGCTTGTTGGTGGCGTTGGTCTCCTCCGGTGCCCAGGTCATGACGGTGATCGGTTCGTCGTCGGCGCCTCCCGGGCCGGGGACGACTCCGCACCCGGTGGCCAGCATCGCCGCCGCCAGCGCGCCCGCGGTCAGGGTGCCGGCTCTGGACGGCCGGGAGCTGCGGCGGAGGAGGTTGATGCGGCTGCGGTTGCGCGGACTGCCGGTCATGTTCACGCACGATTCCCCCACATCGCCAACCGGCCGGTGACCGGTCGTCAACGGACGGTGACGGGTGGGTGAATTACCGGGTCCGGTGTGACCGGTGGCGAGGGGAAACGTACGATCGATGACCGTGCAAGGTTCGGAGAACTCTTCCCGTCGCGGCCGTCGCTCCTTCACCATGGGCGGCATGCCACTCAATGACATGCCATGGTGGCGCTGGCGCAGCAATGTGCGCTCCGCGCTGCACATGCTTTCCGACCCCGGGTTCCAGCACGGCGTCTGGCTGGCCGGTGTGGACGGCTACGGCGACGTCACCGACGCGGTCTACCGGCTGGTCGAGGACACCTGGCTGGACAACTGGTCCGCCGAGAAGTACGTGGGCACGATCTTCCGCGACTCCCAGGAGGCGGCGCTCGTGGACACCGCGGTGCTGCGCGTGCTGCGGATCATGCACCAGGTCGGTCCGGACGCGCCCGTCACCGCCTACCTCGAGCACGAGGGGTGGCCGGACGCGGTGCGGGCCGCGCGGGACGCGCATGTGCGGCTGGCGACCAGCGACGGGGAGGACCCCGACACTCCGCCACAGAGCCTCGAGGTGCTGAGCATCCTGACCCGGTCCGCGTAGCGGGACGGCCGCACGGCCGGGATCCGCGTATGGGACCCTTTTCCGCATGAGTGAGCAGCCCGCCCGAGCAGAAGCCCCGGCCGACCAGTACGTCCTGACCCTGTCCTGCCCCGACAAGCAGGGCATCGTGCACGCCGTGTCGAGCTACCTGTTCATGACCGGTTGCAACATCGAGGACAGTCAGCAGTTCGGCGACCACGACACCGGGCTGTTCTTCATGCGGGTCCACTTCTCCGCCGAGGCCCCGGTGACCGTGGAGAAGCTGCGGGCGAGCTTCACGGCGATCGGTGACGCGTTCCGGATGGACTGGCGGATAAACCGCGCCGACGAGAAGATGCGCATCGTCCTGATGGTCAGCAGGTTCGGCCACTGCCTGAACGACCTGCTGTTCCGCGCCCGGATCGGCGCGCTGCCGGTGGAGATCGCCTCAGTGGTGTCCAATCACACCGATTTCGCCGAACTGGTGGCTTCGTACAACGTCCCCTTCCATCACATTCCGGTGACGAAGGACACCAAGGTCCAGGCCGAGGCGAGGCTGCTGGAGATCGTGCGCGAGGAGGGCGTCGAACTCGTCGTGCTCGCCCGCTACATGCAGGTCCTCTCGGACGACCTGTGCAAGCAGCTCTCCGGGCAGATCATCAACATCCACCACTCCTTCCTGCCGAGCTTCAAGGGCGCGAAGCCGTACCACCAGGCGCACGCCCGGGGCGTGAAGCTGATCGGTGCCACCGCGCACTACGTCACCGCCGACCTCGACGAGGGCCCGATCATCGAGCAGGAGGTCGAGCGGGTGGGCCACGACGTCACCCCCGACCAGCTCGTCGCCGTCGGCCGCGACGTCGAGTGCCAGGCGCTCGCCCGCGCCGTGAAGTGGCACGCGGAGCGCCGCATCCTGCTGAACGGCCGGCGGACGGTCGTCTTCGCCTAGGGCTCCGGCGGATCAGGCCGAGGACGTGGGGTCCGGCACGCTCGTCCGCGGCGTTGTCGTCGGTTGCCGGCTCCCCCGGGCTCCCGGCTCCGCCCGAGCGGGGAGGGGCCCCCATCGCGTCGTCGCCCTCCTCCGCCTTGCGGCCGAACGCACCGGGCCCCACTCGCCCCAACTGGATGGACACCGCAGACCGCCTCCGACCCGATCCGCCGGACAGGCCCCAGGGCCTGTCCGGACCGGACCTGGTTCCTGACGAGTCCTGGTCCTGACAGGTCCTAGATCCGGCTCATCGAGGCCGCCGCCAGCAGGACGTCCCGGATGGCGGCCTTGTCCCCGACCTGCCCGGCGGCCGCCTCCCGCGGAGACACGTGGCCCGCGGCCAGGCGGCAGAACTCCGAGCCGTCGAGCGCGATGTGGGCCACCTCGTGCTCCGCGGACCCCTGGGCCGCCGGGGAATCCAGCGGGATCAGCCACTCCCCGCCGCCGGACCCCTCGATCTCCAGCCGCAGGCTCCGCCCCGGCGCACCGGCCGCGACCAGCCGCCGTTCGGTGGAGACCTCCTGCCCGGCCTGCCGGCGTGCTTCCAGGACGGCCGGCAGCATCCGCGCGGCCAGGTCGACCATGCCGTGCAGATGCCGTCCGGTCGGCGGCTCGTACGGATAGTCCACCGCCTCGGCGATGTCCTCCCCGTGCACCCAGCACTCGAAGGCGCGGTCCAGCATCGCGTCGTGCAGCGGCAACTCGTAGCCGCCGTACGAGACCGGCATCCGTCCCGCACCGCCCGTGAAGGACACCGTCCGTACCAGGTCGTGGGTCTGCGCACGCCAGGGCGCCCGCACGGAGCGGGTCGGCGGGTGGTGGGCTCCGCGCCAGAACGCCTCGGTGCGGGCCGACGGGGTGGCCCGCTCGGGCGCGAGGTCGCCGAGCGGGTCGGCCAGACCGAGGGCGGCCGCGACCAGCCCGTCGACCGCCGTCAGATGCGCGATGACCCCGGCGACGGTGGTGCGGCGGGTGGCCGCCTCGTCGGCCTCGTACCAGCGCAGCCGCACGGGTGCGTGCCACTCGGTGTCGCCGAAGTCCTGGAGCAGCGCGTCCAGCCGGGCCGTCTCGGCGTCGTAGGCGGCGGCCCAGTCCGGCACGGGAATGCGCGGCGGGCGCCGCTTGAGGCAGGACTCCAGGACGCGGGTGCGCAGCCCCGGGTCCAGGTCGAGGCTCTCGGGCCGCCGCAGCAGCCCGACGGCGTCCCGCAGGCGCAGCGCCTCCTCGGCGCAGGCCCCGCAGTGGCCGAGGTGCTCCTCGACGGCCGCCGCCTCCTCCGGCGCGCAGGCGGCCAGCGCCCACGCGCCCAGCAGTGACTTCAGCACCGGGTGCTCCAGCACCGGCGCCGGCTCCGGTGCCACTGCGGGCAGGGGCTGTCCGGTGTCCTCGACGGAGATGCGGGGCGGCGGTATGCGGGCGGAGCGGCCGGGGCCGGCATCGCTCTCCGGCCTGCCCGGAACGTCCCGCTCGCGCGTACCGCCCGCCCCGTTTCCCGAGCCCGCGCGTGGGCCCGCGTCCGTGTCGTCGTGACGCTCCCCGTCTCCCTCGTGCCCCTCGTGTTCATGGTCGCCGTACGGCTCGAAACGGTCGTCGCTCACGCCGCACCCCCGATTCCGGGCGGGGTGCCCGGGGCCTCGGTGTCGTGGGCCGTGGCCAGCAACTGGAGGCCCAGCCGGAGGCGGCGGCGGGCCTCGTCCTCGGTGACGCCGAGGTCGGCGGCGGTCTGCCGGCAGTCCCGGCGCTGGACGTACGCCAGCTCCAGCGCGTCCCGCAGGGGCACCGGCATGGCGTGCACGATGTAGTCCGCGCGGGCGGCCGCCGACGCGTGGCGCACCTGGCGCTCCAGGTCCTCCGTGCTGCCGGCGCCGCCCCGGGCGAGCGCGGCGGTCCCGCGGGCGCGCAGCCGCTCGACGGACAGCTCGTGCGTCAGCGCGGCGATCCATGCGCGCAGCGGGCCCTGCCGGGGGTCGTAGGCGTCCGGATGTTCCCAGACGTGGGCGAAGACGTCGCGCGTGACGGTGTCCGAGGCGTCCTCGTCACCGAGGACGCGGTGGGCGAGGCCGTGCACGAGGGAGGCGAACCGGTCGTAGAGCTCGCCGAGCGCGGCGGCCTCTCCGCGGGCGAGGCGCTGCTGCATCGTGCGGTCCCAGCGGGGCGGTACCTCCTGGTGCGTCATGCGGCCCTTCACCCCCTGTTCCTCCCCGGCGTCCCGGGACGGCCGTGCCCGGCCCGGCGGGTGCCCGCCGACTCCACGAATGTAGTCGGCGCGTACGAGCACGCACGCCCCTTTGCGGCAATGTGCGCCCCCGCCGGGCCCCAGGTGGTAAGGGGTCGCCGGCACACGCATCGAATGCCGTCCGACGGCCTGCCTACCCAGCCCTTCGCCGATCGGAACCGATCGAATGGGAACGAAGTCGACTGAAACAAGCCTTTTCTGTTTGGTCACCGTTTCTTGGGCCGTGTTTCAGGGCACGGCCGGTGGGCAGCCGCGCTGCAAGGAAGCGTAGGTGCTTCTTCCGTTTCGGCGAGCGAAGGGCGTGGTGGTGACCTTCAACGTGACCGACGGAGAGCAGGGCGATTGGGCCGTGCTCCAGGTGTCGGGCGAACTGGACCTGGTGACCTCGCCGGTGCTGCGCCAGCGTGTGCACGACGTCGTGGCCGACGGCAGACACCGCCTTGTCCTCGATCTCTCCGAGGTGTGGTTCTGCGACTCCAGCGGTGTGGGAGTGCTCATCGCCACCCGTCGGCTGCTCCGTTCCTGCCAGGGCAGCCTGCGGCTGATCCTCCCCGCGCAGGGAGCCGCCGACGGCAGCCACGTCAACCGGGTGCTCGGCGCGCTCGGGGTGCGCCGCCTCTTCGACGTCCACCCGGACGTCCCGTCCGCGGTGGACGGGGCCTCGCGCCCGCTGTCGGCCTGACCCCGGCCCCGACCCAACCCCGACCCGGCCCCGGGAGCCGACGGCCGCCGCGGGCGCCCGCGGCGGCCGCGTATGCCACATGGCGGTCCCGGAATTCCCCCGGTCCCGGCACAAGCGTCGTTTCCGGGCCCACGGAAGGCACCGCACGTCGTACGCTCCGGGGCGAGACGATCCCACTGGAATCCCACTGACCTAAGGCGGCCTGAAAGAGACATGGTCACCAGCGAGTACGAGCGCAGGATCGCAACCCGCTTCGCCGTCTTCGACCAGGACGGCAACGGCTACATCGACCGCGAGGACTTCAGCGGAGCGGCCAAGGCGCTGCTCGCCGAGTTCGGCACCCGGGCCCGGTCGGAGCTGGGCCAGACGCTGTACGGCGGCGCCGAGGCCTTCTGGCAGGGCATGGCGGGCATCGCCGACCGCGACGGCGACCAGCGCATCACCCGCGGAGAGTTCGTGAACGGCGCGGTCAAGCGCCTGCGGGACAACCCGGACCGGTTCGCCGAGATCGCCCGTCCCTTCCTGCACGCGGCCCTCGCCGTGGCCGGCGGTGGTGACGGCGACGGCACGGTGGGCGTCGAGGAGACCGCCCGCGTCCTGAAGGCGCTCGGCGTCCCCGGGGAACGGGCCGGGTCCGCCGCCGCCACGCTGGACACGGACGGCGACGGCAGGATCGGCGAGGAAGAGATCGTGGGCGCCTTCGCCCGCTACTTCACCGTGTCCGAGTAACGCTCCCGCGGCTTGGACGGTCGCCGCGGTGGCCGCCGCGGCCGAACAGCCGGGCACCGCCCCGCGCGCGTGCGAGCCGGCGGTGCAACACGCCCGGCCCCGTGAACAGTTCGGCCGGCCGATCGGGGCCTTCCAGGCGGTGGCCCGCCCGTGCGCCGGCCTGCCGGCCCGCGCGGAGACCGCCCGCGCCGCCGAACCGCGCGCCGGAACCGCCTGACCCGTCCCGGCCCGCGATGCCGTGGACCACCCCGGGTGGATGTCACGGATCGTGGCAACCAGGTGTCACGGAGCGTTGAGACCGGGTTGTGTCCTACGCGTGACTTGTCACGGCCTGGAGTCGACTGTCCGCTCCGGTACCTTGTGTGGGATGCGAGTGGTTGTGAGCACGCACCGCACCGGAGTTGCCCCCGAGGCGAGTCCGGAACGGCCGGTGCCTGCCGTCGTTCGCCGCGCTACCAGGCCGACCGCCGCCGCCTGTTCGACTCGCCGGGGCGGGCGTCGCACAGTATGCCGCACGAGTACTCCTTCGCGCTGGAATATGCCCGAAGCGCTTGTTGACGTGACTGTACGTCAACCATGCTGTCCCATAAGGGATTCACGTTCCGTGACTCCTGTCCCGGCCGTTGTCCAGGCCATGCAGAGAATGGCTACGATCGTGGCCCTCGTGAGGCGCGAGTCCAAGTGTCCGCCGGTTCGGATGGTGTGAGCGGTGCAGGTGCTTCAAGTGCAGCTGGAGATCCGGCCCGACCCCGCTGAGGTGGGGAGGGCCCGTCGGTGGACCCGCTCGCGTCTGGCCGGTTCGGGGATCGCGGCCGACGAGCCGCTCGCCGAGACGCTGATCCTGCTCGTTTCGGAACTCGTCACCAACGCCGTGGTGCACACCGGCTGTCCGGCCGTACTGAGACTCTTCCTGCCGGGTGCGGTGGCCGGGGAGGCCACCGTCCGGCTCGAGGTCGCCGACCGGAGCGACAGGGCGCCGGTGCCGCGCTGTGTGGACGGCGACGCGACCGGCGGGCGCGGCCTCGCCCTCGTCGACGGCCTGGCCGACCGCTGGGGCTGGAGCACCGACGGCGCCGGCAAGCGCATCTGGTGTGAACTCGACCGCTGCGCGGCGGCCCGGAAGGCCGTGGCCCCCACCTGGGGGGGCTTCGCGTACGAGGCGGTGTAGGGAGCCGAGGCCCCGGGGGTCCGGCGGGCACGGTTGTGCGTGCGTACCGGTGCACCGATGCACGGCCGGACGGCCGGACGGGCCGGGGTGTGAGTCGGTGCGCCGGGTGTGCTTCCGTGCGCGGCACCGAATAACCGGGCATATGTCGCGGATTCATCCATAACTGCCTCAATCGGCGTTGACGCGACGTGACCGCGTGATCACTCTGGTCGTCATCGATTCGCCGCGAGGGGACGGCGAGGACTTCGACGACGGGAGCCCTCGGCGAGTGTGGGTCGTGATTCCGGCGCCGCTCCTCTCATGGCCGGGGGGAGTCGGGCGGGAGCGCCGGAGTCGAAAGGCGGTGCGGTGCCGCGCGCTCGGGACGCGCGGCAC
>NZ_JBHXQZ010000069.1:0-43359 GCF_042717095.1 Streptomyces sp. NPDC058632
GGGCCGGCGCGCGGCGGGCCGGCGCGCGGCGGGCCGGCGCGCGGCGGGCCGGGTGGGGTGCCGGAGATGGCGGGTCCCGGAGGTCCGGTGGGGGCTGAAGCGGCAGGTCGCAAGGGATCGGCGTGGTCCGTCATACGTCCTCGGGCGTTCGATCGTACGGGTCCTGGACGAACACGCGGCCGAACATTAGCAGCGACCCGGCGGCGTTTCGGGCGGCTCCCTGACAATACTGATCCGATACCGGTCCGATACGCAGAGCGATCAACACTGACCGCATGCCGCACTCCGTATCGGTCGTGATCCCCGCCCACAACGCCTCCCGTACCCTCGCCGCCTGCCTGGACTCCGTCCACGCCCAGACCTGGCCGGTCCACGAAGTGATCGTGGTGGACGACGGCAGCACGGACCGGACGGGCGAGATCGCCCGGAGCCGCCCGTGCACGGTGATCCGGCTGGAGCCCAACCGGGGTGTCTCGGCGGCACGCAACACCGGTGTGGCGGCGGCCACCGGCGACATCCTCTTCTTCCTCGACTCCGACGAGGCGCTCGCCCCCGGCTCGGTGGCGGCCGCCGTGGAGATCCTGGCCGCGGACCCGGAATGCGGCTGCGTGCACGGCGTGATCGCCCCCGAGCCGCTCTTCGACGACGGCCCGGTCGAGTGGTACAAGGTGCTGCACGCCCACTGGTGGCGGGCCCGCGGGGTGGGCGAGGTGGAGACGGCGTTCTTCGCCCAGGCGGCCGTGCCCCGGCGGGTGTTCGAGGTCGTGGGCGGGTTCGACGAGCGGCTGCGGGACTCGGAGGACCTGGAGTTCAGCGACCGGCTGGCTCCGCACTTCAGGATCGTGCTCACCGACCGGATCGTCGCCCGGCACGATGAGGAGCACGAGCTGGGAGCGCTGCTCGCCGAGACGTTCCGGCGGGCCCGGCTGCTGGTTCCCGCGCTGCGCTCGGCGCGGCGCGGCGGGCGCCGGAACCTGACCGCCAACAGCCCCGCCTCCGTCGCCGCCGCGGCCCTGTTCTTCCTGACGCTGCCGCTGGCCCCGCTGTGGCCGCCGGCTCCCGTGGCGGGGCTGGCCGCGTTCTGCGTCGCCAACCTCGGGCTGCTGCGGTTCACCGCCCGGCAACGGGGCGCCCGGTTCGTGCCGTTCTTCGTCGCGGTCCACCTGGCGGCCCACGGCGCCCTGCTGAGCGGGGCCGCGCTCGGCGCCCTGCACGCACCGGGCGGAAGGACGCCGGTGGACAGCGGGGCCGGCGCACGCCCGGAGCCGAGGCGGTGAGGCGCCTGCTGCGCGCGCTGCTGACCCCGGCCGTCGTCCTGACCGCGCTCGTCTTCGTCGGCCTCGCGCTGCGCGAGGACGGCCCCGAGGCGGTGCGCGCGCTGGCCCGGCCGGAAGCCGTGCCCCTGCTGGCCGCGGCGGTGGTCGCCAATGTCGCGGGCCTGGTGCTCGCCGTGCACGCCTGGCGGGTCCTCATCCCCGGCGACCACGGAGTGCGGGGCCTGTACGCGGCGAAGGTCTACTTCCTGGGCCAGCTCAGCAAGTACATCCCCGGACGGGTCTGGGGCGTGCTCACCCACGTGGCGCACGGCCGCGCGGCCGGGGTTCCCGGTGCGCAGATGACCTCGGCGTACGTGCTGAGCCTCGGACTGACCCTGCTGACCGGGACGGGAGTGGCCCTGCTCGCCGCGCCCGCCGCGATGCCCGGCACCTGGCCGTGGCTGCTGCTGCCGGCCCTGGCCCTGGTGTCCTGCGTGCTGCGCCCCGCGCTGGCCACCCGGCCGCTGACGGCCCTGGCCTCGAGGTTCCGCGGGCCGGTGGAGGCGCCCGGGGACGGCACGGTCCGGCGGGCGATGCTGCTGGCCGTCGCGTCCTGGCTGGTCTCCGGCGTGCACCTGTGGTTCGTGGTCCTCGCCCTGGGCGCGCCGGCGTGGCGCAGCCTGGGCACGGCGGTGGGTGCCTTCGCCCTGGCCACGGTGGTCAGCAGCCTGGCCCTGATCGTGCCGGACGGGTGGGGTGTGCGCGAGCTCACCATCACCGCCGCGCTGGCCACCGTGCTGCCCGGGGGCACCGCGGTGACCGCCGCCCTGGCCAGCCGTCTCGTCTGTGTCCTGGCCGAACTGGGCAGTTCGGCCGTCGTTCTCGCCTGGTCCCGGTTCCGGGGCACCCCTGCGCTTTCGGCGAGCGCGCGGCCCGCAACGGCGCGGCCCGCCTGCCCGCAGTCCGTGACTTCGATGGGAGAAACCCGTGTACACCCTTGACGACGCCGAACGACTCCCGGTCGACGAGGTGCACGACCTCTACCGGCGGTACGTGAACAAGAGCCAGGTCTCCCTGATGACCTCGTTCGGCTTCGGCCGCGAACTGGTCGACCACGCCGAGGGCGCGTATCTGACGCTGAAGGACGGACGCCGTGTCCTCGACATGACCGGGGGCGTCGGCGTCCTCAACCACGGTCACAACCATCCCCGGATCCTGGCCGCGCGTGCACGGTTCGCCCAGGGCCGGCGGATGGAGGTCCACAAGACGTACTTCTCCCCCTACCTGGCGGCGCTCGGCCGCAATCTGGCCGAGGTGCTGCCCGGCGACCTCAGCATGTCGTTCCTGCCCAACTCGGGCGCCGAGGCGGTGGAGGGAGCGGTCAAGCTCGCCTACAAGTACCACGCCGGCAAGCGGCACACGGTCCTGCGCGCGGACTGCGCCTTCCACGGCAAACTGCTCGGCTCGGGTGGGCTGACCGGCCAGAACCAGTTCGACTTCCCGACGATCCCCGGCATCGACACCTTCCGGTACGGCGACCTGGACTCGGTGCGCGAGGCGGTCGGACGCCACCCGGGGGACGTCTACGCGATCCTGGTCGAGCCGTTCAGCGCCTCCACCGTCCAGTGGTGCTCCGAGCAGTTCCTCCGCGGGCTGCGCGAGTTGTGCACCCGGCACGGCATCGTGCTGATCTTCGACGAGATCTACACGGGGTGGGGCAAGACGGGCAGCATGTTCTACTTCATGCGCTACCCGGGACTGCTCCCGGACGTGGTCACCACGTCGAAGTCCTTCGGCGGCGGCAAGTCGTCCATCTCCGCCTACGTCGCCCGTGAACCGGTCTTCCGCAAGGCCTACGACAATCTCGGCGACTCCCTGCTCAACTCGACGTCCACCACCTACTACGGGTTCGGCGAGGAATGCGCCACCGCCCTGGAGGCCGTCAACATCGCGGTGGAGGACGACTATCCGGCGCGTGCCCGCGCCCTGGAGGCGGTCCTGGAGCCGGGGCTGACCCGGCTCGCCAAGGAGTACCCCGACGCGATCGGCAGGGTGGCGGGCGCCGGTGCGCTGTGGGGCGTCTTCGTCGACGGCGGCCCCAAGGTGCTCGACCTGGTGTCGAAACTGGCGCCCGGCGGCATGGCCGGGGACCCGCGGTTCAGGACCAAGCTGGTGACCTGTGCGGTGATCAACGCGCTCTACGAGGACCACGGCATCTTCGCCTACTACACCCTCAACGGACTCAATCCGCTGGTTCTGGGGCCGTCGCTGGTCACCGAGCCCGACGAGGCGGAGCGCACGGTGGACGCGCTCGGTGCCGTGCTCGACCGGGGCCTGGGCCGGCTGGTGGCCCGTTTCGTCAAGCAGAAGGTGAGCTCGCAGTGGTGATCGCCATCACCGGCGCGGCCGGCATGCTCGGTGGCCGGCTCGCCGAACGTCTGACGGCCGACGGCCGGCGGGTACGCGGGGTGGACCTGCGCCCCGGTCCCGGAGTGGAGTACGTCGGGGACATCCGCGACCGGGACCTCATGCGCCGTGCCCTGGACGGCGTGGACGTCCTGGTGCACGCGGCCGCCGCCCTGCCCAGTTACCCGGACGAGCAGATACGGTCCATCATCGTCGGCGGCACCGAGAACGTGTTCGCCGCCGCGAAGTCGGCCGGTGTCCCCCGGGTGGTGCACGTCTCCTCCACCGCCGTGTACGGGCTGCCGCGGACCGTACCGACGACGGAGGACCATCCGCGCGAGCCGGTGGACACCTACAGCCGGGCCAAGGCCGCCGCCGAGGAGGTGGCCGAGCGGTACCGCGCGGACGGGATGTGCGTACCGATCCTGCGGCCCAAGACCTTCGTCGGGCCGGGCCGCATGGGCCTGTTCTCGATGCTCTTCGAATGGGCGGAGGAGGGACGCAACTTCCCCGTCCTCGGCAAGGGCGACGTACGCATCCAGATGTTCGCGATCGACGACCTGGTCGACGCGGTGGTCACCGTGCTCACCGCCGACGAGGAGATCGCCGACGACACCTACAACCTCGCCGCCGCCGAGTTCGGCACGATCCGCGAGGACTTCCAGGCCGTCCTGGACGCGGCGGGCCACGGCAGGCGTGTGGTCGGACTGCCGGCCCGCCCGGCGCTCGGGGTGCTCGGGGCCCTGCAGCGGGTGAGGCTCTCGCCGGTGTACGGACGTCTGCTGCACAAGCTGATGGCGGACTCGTACGTCAGTATCGACAAGGCCGCCGAACGGCTCGGGTTCACCCCCAAGTACTCCAACCGGGACGCCGTACTGCTCACTTACGAGTGGTGGCGCACCGCCCGGCACGTCTCACCCGCCGGCGGGGCCACCGGCCGCACCAGCCGCGATCCGTGGCGTCAGGGTCTGCTGTCCGCGGCCAAAGTCTTCTTCTGAGGAGTGGGCCATGACCTTCGTCGACGAACGGGCGAAGTCCGCCACCGCCGCTGGCAAGGACGCGGACAACGCCACGAACGACAACTCGAGCGGCGCGACAGGCGACGCCCCCGACGCCCAGGGCGAAGGGTCGGACAGGGGCAGGGACGCGGTCCCGATCCCGGTCGTACCGGCCGGTGGCCGGACGTACCGGTCCACTCTGGCCGGACTGGTCGCCCTGATGCGCCCGGGGCAGTGGCCGAAGAACTTCCTGGTGGTTCCCCTGCCGTTGCTCGGCGCGCCGTGGAGCTGGTCCGCGGCCGGGAACGTCGCCGCGGCCACCGCGGCCTTCGTGCTGGCCTCGTCCCTGGTGTACGTGGTCAACGACATGGCGGATGTGGAACGCGACCGCCGTCACCCGGTCAAGCGGCACCGGCCGCTGGCGTCCGGGCGGGTGCGCATGCCCGCCGCGGTCGCGTTCGGCGGCCTCCAGGCCGTGCTGCTGGTGCTGCTGCTCGCGCTGCTCAGCCCGGAGGGAACCTGGGCGGTCCTGCTCTACCTGGCCGTCAACGCCGCCTACAGCTGGCGGCTCAAGCACCTGCACCTGCTCGACGTGTTCATCGTGGCCACCGGCTTCGTGCTCCGGCTGCTCGGCGGGTACGAGGCGAGCGGCCGGCCCGTGGCGGGCTGGCTGGTCCTGACCGTCCTGACCCTGTGCCTGCTGCTGATCCTGGGCAAACGCCGCCACGAACTGAGCGTCTCCGGCACCGGCCACCGGCCCGCGCTGGCCGGTTACTCCGCGCACTTTCTGGACCTGGTGCTGGTCATGTGCTCGGCGCTCACCATGGTGAGCTACCTGCTCTTCCTGCGCACCGAGTCGGGTTACGCCCCGGCCGCGCTGCTCACGGCTCCCTGCGCGCTGTTCGCGCTCTTCCGCTATCTGCAGATCGTGGTCGTGAAGAGCGAGGGGGGCACTCCGGTGCGGACCCTGTTGCGGGACCCCGTCATGCTCGCCAACTCGTCCGTGTGGGCGGCGCTGCTCCTGCTGTTCCAGGCCGTCTGACCGCGCGTCCGGCCGCGCCCCGGCGCCGCCTGCCCCCTCGGCTCCCTTCACTTCCTGTCCGTTCCTGCCTGTCGGCACCCCGTTTCGAGCGAGGACCTGAATGGCTGCACCCCTCGTGTCGGTGGTCGTTCCCCTGTACAACGACCGCCGCACCGTCGACCTCTGCCTGCGCTCCGTGCTGGAGCAGACCTACCGGAAGCTGGAGGTGATCGTCGTCGACGACGCCAGCGCCGACGACTCGGCCGAGCTGGCCGGCCGGCACCCGGTCACGCTGGTGCGCGCCGAGCGCAACGGCGGCCCCGGCGCCACGCGCAATCTGGGGGTCCAAAACGCCCGGGGGGAGATCATCTTCTTCCTGGACGCCGATCTGACGCTGCACCCCGAGGCGGTGGCGCAGGCGGTGGAACTCTTCGAGGAGAACCCGGAGTACGGGGCCGTCTTCGGCATCCCGGACAAGGAACCGCTGTTCGACGACGGGCCGGTGTGCGACTACCGCATCCTCCAGTACCACTACTGGCGCAAGAGCGCCGAGGGCCTGGTCAGCGGAGGCTTCTACGCGCTGGGCGCGGTGCGCCGGTCCGCCTTCCTCGAGGCGGGCTGGTTCAACTCCGCGCTGCGGCAGACGGAGGAGATCGATCACGCCGAGCGTCTCGCGGCCCGCTTTCCCCTGCTGCTCACCTCGCGCGTACGGGGCAGACTCTCCGACGAGTCCCGGATGCGGCCGTTGCTGCGCAAGGCGTTCGTCCGCGGCCGGCTGCGTGTGCCGTTCTACCTGGACCGCGGCCGGGCCATGCAGGGCATGGAGACCGGCGGGCGTGCGGCGGCCTCGGTGCTGGCGGCTCTCACGCTGCTGACGCTGCCGTCCGTCCTGGTGTGGCCGGCCGCCGCTCCGGTCCCGGTGCTCGCCCTCCTGGCGTGTGTCCTCGCCGACCTGGGCCAGTACCTCTTCGTCGCCAGGGAACGCGGCCCGGCCTTCCTGGTCTTCTTCACCGGCTGTCACCTGCTGGTGAGCACGGCCGTGGTCGCGGGCCTCGCCACGGGCCTGGCCCAGTGGTCGTTCAGCGGCCGCTTCCGCCGCATGTACCGGACCGGGGTGCCGGCATGACCACACAGCCCGCGGCGGCCCACGAGCTGCCCCTGCCCGAGCCCGCTCCGGAGAGCGGCGGCGAGGAGGTCCGCCCGGCTCCCGCCCGCCGGGCGGCCCGTGTCCTGCGGCTCTGGTACGGCCGTGGGGTCGTGGCCCTCGCCGGAGCCTGGCTGCTGTACGCGGCCGTGCGGTGGCTGGTCAGCGGCCGCTGGCACTGGAGCATCCTGCTGGACGCCGCCCCGCCGCTGCTGCTGGTGTCCGTCCCGGCCGTCCTGCTCCTCGCGGGCGCCGCGGCCTGCGGCCGGCGCCGGCCGTGGGCCGCCGGGCTCGCCTCGGCCGCGCTGCTGCTGGCGCTCACCACCGGCTCGGGCATCAACTGGCCCGCACTGTGGCGCGATCCGGGACCCGTACCACCCGACGCGCTGCACGTGGTGTCGCTGAACACCCAGTACTGGGGCCAGGGACAAGGGCCCTCGGGCAGTGACCGGGTGTACGAGCTGCTGCACCGGCACAAGGCCGACGTCTATCTCCTCCAGGAGCACGTGGCCTGGCAGCCGGGCCTCGGGGAGGACGGGTACAGCGAGCTGCGGGACGACGACCGGCTGCGCGAGGAGTTCCCGGGCTACCACATCGCCCGGCGCGGCGAACTTCTCACGCTGTCCCGGTTTCCCGTGGTGGCCACTCCTGCGGTCGGGCCCGGCGCGGAACTCGACGCCCGCCCGGACGCGGACTTCAACAGCGTCTTTCAGCGGGACAAAGTGATGCGCACGGACCTGGCGATCGGCGATCGCGTACTCAGCGTCTACAACGTGCACATCACCGTGCCCCTGGCCGTCGACAATCTCAATCTCTTCTCCGGATACGACTTCGACTCCTACTTCCAGCGGAAGTTCGCATGGCGGCTGGAGGAACTGCGCGGACTGGAAAACGATATGGACCGGAATCCGAATCCGACGCTGGTTTCCGGCGATTTCAACTCCACGGCCTCCATGCGGGAACTGAACGGGATTCGCGAGCGGACCGACGACGCCCTGCGCGCCAACGACGATCTGTTCCCGCTGTCCTGGAAGTTCGGCGCCCCGGCCGGCTTCGAGTGGGACAGCGTGTTCAACCGGCCGCTGCCTCTGTGGCGGGTCGACTGGAGCTTCACCGCCCACCAGGTGCGGCTGCACCGTTACGACCTGCTGCCCACCGACGGGCTGTCCGAGCACCGGCTGCAGGACCTCTGGCTGTCGCTGTGACCGGGACTCATGGCAGGCGGCAGGCGGCAGGCCGGTGGGGTCGTCAACGCCGGGCACCCGAGGAGGGGAGTACGTAGCCGCCGGCGCGGCCGGGACGGGCGCCTTGCGGCCTGGTCCTGTCGCCCGGAGCGTGCCGGGCTGCCGAGGCCCGGTGCCCGGCCGGGCCTGACCCAGCCGAACGGCCCCGGCACGCCCCGGTGCGAAGCGGCCGGTCAGCTCGCCCTGGCCACCCCTCGGACGGGCTGGTCGGCCCCCGTGCCCAGCAGGATGGCCTGCTCCAGGTCGGCGAGTTCGGGGCCTGGTTCGATGCCCAGTTCCTCGACCATCGTCGAGCGGATCCGGCGATAGGCCTCCAGCGCCTCGGCGGTGCGCTGGGACCGGTACAGCGCGAGCATCAACTGGGCGTGCAGGTCCTCGCGGTAGGGATGTTCTGCGGACAGCTGCATCAGTTCGCCGATCAGGTCGTGGTGGCGGCCCAGTCCGAGTTCGAGGCGGATCCGTTCCTCCGTCACCCGCAGCCGCGTCTCCGCCAGCCGCCGCGCGCCCGATTCCAGCGGCCGGCTGGACAGCCCCGAGAAGGCGGGCCCCGTCCACAGGGAGAGGGCGCGGCACAGGACGTCGACGGCCTCCTCGGTCAGCCCGGTCTCCGCGAGGGCACGGGCCCGGCGCACCAGGGTGTCGAAGACCGAGGCGTCCAGCTGGGACTCCTCCAGGCACAGTCGGTAGCCCTGGGGATGGGTCTCGATGAGGTCCGCCAGTCCGGCGGCCTCGAATTCGCGGCGCATGGCGGAAATGCAGATACGAATCTGCGTACGGGCGCTGGCGGGCGGCGAGCCACCCCAGACCGCGTCCACGAGATCGTCGACGGATACGACCCAATTCACTTCCAGAGCCAGCACCGAAAGAATGATCTGCGCTCGCCTGCCGCCGAGATGAATGTTCTTACCGTCGACGGACACGCGCAACGGTCCGAGGATATGGACTAACAAGACAGAGACCCCCCGTATCTGTGCTTCAGGCTCGGCCAGCCTGGTATGAACCAAGGAAGGTGTCAAGGGCCCGTGTCCGTGAGGGAATTGCTCGCCCCGGCCCTCACTTCCGCGCCCGCGGAGGCAACCGGGGAGGCGGCGAAAGAGGCGGCCGGTATTCCTTGACAGCCTCGATTGGTATAGGCCAACCTTGCCATGGTCTGAACCAATCATGGCGCCGTTCGGAGGGTCCACGCATGGCCGAGAGCAGCCACCCGCACCTGCTGCGGCTGGCACATTCCGTGCTCCAGCCGGGCTTCCCCGGTGCCACGGCACCGGACTGGGTGCGCCGCCGGATCGGCGAAGGACTCGCCTCGGTCGTCCTGTTCGGCCGCAACATCCGAAGCGGCGCGCAGGTGGCCGCGCTCACCCACGCGCTGCACGCGGAGAACCCCGACCTCGTCATCGCCATCGACGAGGAAGCGGGCGACGTCACCCGCCTGGAGGCGCGCACCGGTGCCTCCAGGCCCGGCAACCTCGCCCTGGGCGTCCTCGACGACATCGACCTGACCGAGCAGGTCGCCCGGGACACCGGCCGGGAGCTGCACTCGCTCGGCATCACCCTGAACTACGCGCCGAGCGCCGACGTCAACACCAACGCGTTGAACCCGGTCATCGGAGTGCGTTCCTTCGGCGCGCGCACGGATGTGGTCTCCCGGCACGCCGCCGCATGGGTGCGCGGTCTGCAGACCGCGGGGGTCGCCGCGTGCGCCAAGCATTTTCCGGGCCACGGTGACACCGTTGTCGACTCCTATCACGGTCTGCCCCAGGTCTCCGCGCCCGGCGGCACCCTGGCACTCACCGCGCTGCCGCCGTTCATCGCCGCGATGGACGCGGGTGTGCGGGCCGTCATGGCCGGGCACCTCCTGGTCCCGGCCTACGACGCCCGGTGGCCGGCGTCCCTGAGCCGCACCGTCCTGCACGAACTGCTGCGCGGCGAACTCGGGTTCACCGGCCTGGTCGTGACCGACGCCGTCGAGATGGGTGCGGTGGCCGACCGCTACGGCCTGACGGGCGCCGCCGTACGGGCGGTCGCCGCCGGGGCCGACGCCGTCTGCGTCGGCGGGGACCACGCGGACGAGCGGACCACGGCCCGGCTGGCCGGTGCCCTGGTGCGCGCCGTACTGGACGGCCGCCTGCCGGAGGAACGGCTCGCCGGAGCCGCCGGCCGGGTCCAGGAGTTCGCCGCCTGGTCGGGCACGCTGCGCCGTGCGGCGTCCGTGCCCGAAGCGGCCTGCGGTGTGGGGCTCGCGGCGGCCCGGCGAGCGGTCCACGTCCATCACCGGCCGGACCACGACACGCAGTTCCCGCTCGTGGGCACCCCCCACGTGGTGGAGCTGTCCCCCGCCACCATCAGCCTCATCGACCGCGGTACCCCGTGGGGTGTGGCGGAACCGCTGAGCGCACTGCGGCCGGGCACCACCTCCGTCCGGCTCGGCGAAACCGAGTGCGCGGACGGCGCCGAGGTGCTGGACCGCCTGGCGCTGGAACCCGCGTCCGGCCGGCCGCTGGTCGTGGTGGTCCGGGACGCGGCCCGCTACGGCTGGATGACCAGGGCGCTCACCGGCCTGCTGCGCCGACGGCCCGACGCCCTGGTCGTCGAGATGGGTGTCCCCACGGGCGAACGGCCCGGAGCCGTGTACCTGGCCACGCACGGTGCGACCCGCGTGTCCGGCATCGCGGCGGCCGAAGCCCTCGTGGGCGGCCGCACCGGCCCGTAGTCCCCGACGGGTGAGGCACCGAAGACCTCGTTCCCCCTCTCCTTCACCCCGGCCGCGCCACAGAGGCGACGGCCCGACCGGTCCCTGTCCCCATGCGCTCGGCCACCCCGTCCGGACCCCGTCCGGACCCCGGCGGCGGCCACGAGTGCCGTCCGGAGTGTCACCCATACCCGAAAGCGCCACCCATGCCCCCGAGTGCCATCCATTGTTCCGGAGTGACCGCATGACGACGCACCACCGCCCGACGCACCACCGCCCGACGCACCACCGTTTCTTACACCGCGCCGCCTCCGGGCGCCCCTACTTCAGTGCCGACGGCGAGACCTACCTCGCCGAGACCCAGCTGCGGCATCTCACCACGTCACGGCCGTTGCGGGTGCTCTCCGAGGAGGAGTTCGCCTTCTGGCAGGCGTACGGATACGTGGTGGTCCGGGAGGCGATATCCCCGGACGCGGCCAAGCTGCTGCTGGAGTTCGCCTGGGACTTCCAGGGCCTCGACCCGCAGCGCCCCGAGACCTGGTACGAGGAGCGCACCTTCCGCTCGGACCTGGACCGGGACCTGTACGTGTACGGCTTCGTCGAGGCGTACCACCACCAACTGCTGTGGGACAGCAGGCAGTCGCGGCGCGTCTACGACGCCTTCGCCGACGTGTGGGACTGCGAGGAGCTCTGGGTCACCCTGGACCGTCTCAACCTCAATCCGCCCAACGTGAAGAACCGCTCCCGGTCGTTCATCGAGCCGACGGACGAGGGCTTCGACATCGAGTTGCACTGGGACGTCGACACCACGGCCAGTGTGCCGCCCCAGCGGGTGCAGGGCATCATCGCGCTCACCGACACGGAGCCGGACCAGGGCGGCTTCCAGTGCTCGCCCGAGCTGTTCCACCGCTTCGAGGAGTGGAAGGTCGCCCAGCCCGCCGGCCGCGACCCGATCCGCCCCGGCGTCGACCGGGCCGAGTTCCCGGTGGTCCGGCCCCGGCTCAACGCCGGTGACCTGCTGATCTTCAACGGGATGCTGGCGCACGGCGTGGCGCCCAACAGCTCCGTCGACGGGGTGCGGGCGGTGCAGTACCTGTCGATGATGCCGGCGCTGGAGGAGCACGAGGAGCTGCGCCGGTCGCGGATCGAGTCCTGGCGCACGCTCGGCACGCCGGACTGGAACGCGACCCTGCTCGGCGACGCGAGGCGGCACGAGTCCGAGCGGTACGGCACCGCCGAACTCGACGGCCTGGGACGAAAACTGCTGGGCCTGGACTCCTGGCACGAGCACGGCGACCGTCCCGGGCGGGCGCGATGACCGGGGCGTTCGACGTGGCCCGCCGGCACAGGATCGCCCTGGCACTCCCGACCAACCGGGCGTGCTCGGCCACCATCACCGCCGTCGCCGGCGAAGCGGCTTACGCCGTACGGGAGTTCGGCGTCGAGGTGCACCTGCTGGTCCTCGACTCCTCCGACGCGCCGACCGTCGCGGCGCACGCCCGCACCGTCGCCGGACTGCCCGCCGTACCGGGTGTGGTGGTGCACCACCTCGACGAGCGGGCCCAACGCGCCTTTCTGCGGGCCGCGATCGACCGCGCCGCGCTCCCGGAACCGGAGCCCGACCGCCTGCTCGGTCTCCTGCTCCCGGACGGCGTCTCGTACGGAGCCTGCACCAACCGGGCGTTCCTCGTCGCGGCCGCCCTGGGCTGCCGTTCGGTGCACCGCCGGGACTCCGACAGCCGCTACCAGGCCTTCGAGGGCGAGCCCGTCTTCCCGGTCCACCACGAACTGGCGTCCCTCGGCAAGCGGGCCGCCGACGCCTGTGCCGGGGTGTCGGAGGTGAACCTCGATCCCTCGCTCGCCCATCGCCCGGTGGCGATGGTGGGTGCGTCCTTCATCGGGGAACTGTCCGTCGACATCGGCGGCATCCGGGAACTCGACAAGGACGCGTACGACACGGTCGTGGGCCTGTGGGCCCCGGCCGGCTGGTCCGAGGAGGAGCGGGCGGGCCTGGCCGAGGAGTCCTTCAAGGGCGCCGGGCTGCTTCCCTTCCGGGGCGACCGCACGACACTGACCCTGGTCGACCCCATGCGGGTGGACATGTGCAACATCGCCTTCCACCAGGACGTGTACGAGCGGCTGCCGCTGCCGCCCGCGACCGACACCATCGGCAGCGACTACTTCCTCATCCACGCGGTGCACGACGCCACGCTGCCCGGTGTCCTGCACAACCGGGACATCGAGAACTTCTACACCGGGGAACGCCGTACGCACGCCGGGTTCATGGCGTACCAGCGGCGGTTCGTGAAGTTCCTGCTGTCGATGCTCCACTTCCACTTCGTCTACGCCGGCATGGCCGAGGCCGGACCCGCGCTCCTCGACGCCGGGCAGCGGCTCGACGCGGCTCCGGTCCGTGCCCTGCTGGCGAAGAGCGTGCGGCTGGACCGCGCCGAGAACGAGCGCCGACTGGACGTCGTACAGCGGACGTACCGGCGGTTGGGCGGCAAGTACGCGGAATTCGCGGAGTGGTTGGCCGCGGACCGGGAGCGGCTGCTGGCTCGGGCGGGGCGGGACATCGAGGACTTCGTGCTGCTGATCGACGGCTGGGCGGCGCTGGTGGACGCGAGCCGGGCGACGGACGTCCGGGGCACAGCCGGCCGCGGTGGCAGCGCCCGGTCCCGGAGCGCGGCCTCGTGAACCCGGCGCTGCGTGCCGCGCTCGCGGCTGCCCCGGACGACCGGATCATCCACGACCTGGACGGCATTGCCGGTCAGTTCGACGCGCTGGCAGATGAATTGCCCGGCGTCGGCGTGCGGTTCGCCGTGAAGGCGTGCCCCGTCGACGAGGTGCTGGCGTGCCTGGCCGGCCGGGGCGCGGGATTCGACGCGGCGAGCCCCCGGGAGATCGTCCAGGCCCTCACCACGGGCGTACCCGCTCACCGGATCCACTACGGCAACACCGTCAAGTCCGACGAGAACATCGCCCAGGCCCACCGGCTCGGCATCCGGGACTTCGCCACCGACAGCCTGGAGGACGTGGCGGCACTCGCCGAACACGCACCGGGCTCGCGGGTGTTCTGCCGGCTGGCGACCACGGGCCAGGGGGCGTTGTGGGGGCTGAGCCGGAAGTTCGGCTGCTCGGCGGACGACGCCGTACGCGTACTGGAGTCGGCGCGGGAGAAAGGACTGGTCCCTGCCGGGCTGTCGGTGCACGTCGGGTCGCAGCAGATGACCACCGAGGCCTGGCAGCAGGCGTTCGCGACGCTGGGCGAGGTACTGACGGCGCTGCACGCGCGTGGGATCGCGCCCGATCACGTCAACCTCGGCGGCGGCCTGCCCGCGCTCGGCTACACGGACCGGCGGGGGAACCGGCTGGAACCCCCGCTGGACAAGATCTTCGCCGTGCTGCGCGAGGGAATGGAGCGCCTCTTCGAACTCGCCCCGGGTCCGCTGGACTTCCTCGTCGAACCGGGACGCCACCTGGTCGCCGACCACGGCGTTGTCAGGGCGCACGTCTCCCGGCTCACCTCGCGCCGGCGGCCGGACGGGGAACGCGCGTACTGGCTCTATCTGAGCTGCGGGAAGTTCAACGGCCTCTACGAGATGGACGAGGTGCAGTATCCGCTCGTCTTCCCGACCCACCCGGCCGGCGCCGGCCTGGTACCCGCCGTGGTCGCGGGACCCACCTGTGACAGCGACGACTCCTACGCGCCCGAGCACAGCCACGTCCTCGTGCCGAGGGCGCTCGCGTCGGGCGACCCGGTCTGGGTGCTGTCCAGCGGCGCCTACGCCACCAGCTACACGACCCGCGGCTTCAACGGCTTCGCCCCGCTCCCCCACACCTGCGTGGGCGGGAGCGACGACGGTGCGGGGAGGGGCGGTTCACCGGCCCGCTCCGGCCGGGAGCGGATGCCGGCCGGCCTGCGTGTCCGCACCCTCACCGAGGGCGACTGGCCGAGGGTCGCCGCCCTGGAGGCCGAGGTGTACGCGCCCGCCGGGCTGTCCGAGGGCCGGGAGGCACTCGAATCCCGGGGCCGCTCCTCCCCGGCGACCTGCTTCGTCCTGGAGACCGGCGACCGCATCGCCGGCTACGTGCTCGCCCTGCCCTACCCGCCGTCGCGGTACCCGGACCTGGAACGGCCCGAGGAGGAGTCCTTCACCTCCTCCCCCCATCTGCACCTGCACGACCTGGTCGTCGCCGACGACCTGCGCGGCCGGGGTCTGGGCAGCAGGCTCGTACGCCATCTCACCGCGACCGCACGGCAGCGGTACGAGGAGGTCTCCCTGGTCGCCGTGGGAGGCACCGAGAACTTCTGGGCCCGGCACGGTTTCCGGCCCGACCGTCGGGTCGAACTCCCCGCGAGCTACGGCGAGAACGCGGTCTACATGTCCAGCCCGGTCCCGGGCGGCCCGGGCGGCCGGCCCGACGCCCCTGAAACGGAGGGCTGACGCCCATGCCCCGCCCCCTCGTGCCCCGCACGCCCGCACCCCGCCGGTTCGACGCCTTCCGGCGCGACCAGTTGGCCACCGCCGCGCTGTTCTGCTTCCTCGGTTTCCAGTACGCCACGTGGGTCTCCCGGCTGCCGGCCCTCAAGGACCGGTTCGGCCTCGACGAGACCCGGCTGGGTCTGCTGCTGATGGTCTGCGGGGTCGGCGCCGCGGTGTCCTTCCCCCTGGTGGCCCGGCTGATGCGGCAGCTCGGGTCGCGGCGCCTGGCGCTCTGGTCGGCGCTGGTTCTGGCGGCGGTGCTGCCGGCGCTGTCCGCGGCCGGCTCCTATCCCCTCGTCCTGCTGGTGGTGTTCGTGGACGGGGTGGCCGTCGGCTGTCTGAACGTCGCCATGAACGCGCAGGGCGCGGCACTCGAGGCCCGGTACGGCCGGGCGGCGATGGCGCAGTTGCACGCCACGTTCAGCGCGGGCTCGCTGGCGGCCGCGCTGCTCGCCTCGGGGATGACCGTCGTGACGCATGCCGTCTCCGCGCACTTCGCCGCCGCCGCGGCCCTGCTCCTGCTGCTGCTCGCCATCGCGCGCCCCCGGCTGACGGCCGACGATCAGGCTCCGGGTCCCGGGCGGGAGGAGGCCGCCGCCAAGGGCGCCCGGGGCTTCGCCGGTGCTTCCGGGGCGGCACTGTGGCTGGGCTGCGCGATGGTGTTCGGCACCGTCACCGAGGGCGCCATGAACGACTGGTCGGCGCTCTACCTCACGGCGGAGACCGGGGCGTCGGGGCAGCTCGCGCCGCTGGGCATCGCCGTGGTCTCGGTGATGATGGTGCTGGCCCGCCTCCTCGGCGACGGCTGGCGTGGCCGCCTGGGCGACGCCCGGGTCGTCCACATCGGCAGCGTGGTGGCCGGTACCGGTCTCGCGCTCGCCCTGCTGGCCGGCGGGACCTGGCCCGCGCTGATCGGCTTCGCCTGTGTCGGCCTGGGCATGGCGACCGTGACGCCCTGCCTCTACGTCGCCGCCGCCGCGGAGGGCCCGAACGCCCTGGCCCTGGTCGCCGCCATGGGCACGACCGGCCTGCTCGCGGGCCCGGCGCTGATCGGCTTCGTGGCGGGCCGCACGGATCTGACGGTCGGCATGGCGGTGGTCGCCGCCTCGGCCCTGCTGGTGTCCGTCTCCGCACGGCGCATCACCTGGCACGAGCCGGGCAGGTCCGCTCCGACCGGTGAGGGCGAGGGCGGAACCGGTTGAGGCGGTGAGGCCCGTGCGGCACAGAGGTCAGGCCTGTGCCGCACGGGCGGCCGGTGGCCCGGTCAGGGCTTCCGGGGCGGTGCGCCGCCGGGTGCCGTGATGCGGGCGATCGCCTCGAGGGTCAGGGCGCGGTCGTGGGGTTCCCGGGAGAGGGCGAGGTGGAGGGTCAGTCCCTCGATGAGGGCGTCGAGCTGGCGGGCGGTGTCCGGGTCGAAGTACTTCTCGAGGTGGACCCGGCTGCGGCGCATCCACTCGTGGGTGAGTTCCCGGTAGACGGGCCGGCGGGCGGCGAGGGCGTACAGCTCCTGGGTGAGCACGAGGTCGCGCGTGCTGTCCTCGGACAGGGCGTGGATGAGGCCGGCCACGGCCTCGCGGGCCTCCTCGGGGCCGGACGGCGTCGCGAGATGGGTGTCGAAGATCGCGACCACATGGCCGGTGAACTCGCTGAACGCCTCCTTGAGCAGCTCGTCCATCCCGCTGAAGTGGTACGTCATCGACCCCAGCGGCACTCCGGCGCGCCGGGCGATCCTGCGGTGCGAGACCGCGGCGAGCCCCTCCTCGGCGATGAGGTCGAGGGTGGCGTCGATGATGCGTGCGCGGCGCCGCGGGTCGGTGTGTCCGGTGGCCACGGGAGCCTCAGATGCCGCGGACCGGGCGGGCGGGGCTGCCGACGGCGACCACGTTCGCCGGCACGTCCTTGGTGACGACCGCGCCGGCGCCGATCACGGAGTTGTCCCCGACGGTCACCCCGGCCAGGACGATGGCGCCGCCGCCGATCCAGACGTTGTCGCCGATGGTGATCGGCCGCGCGGCCTCCAGTTTGTCGCGCCGGGGCCCGGGTTCCACGGGGTGCGTGGGGGTGAGGAGCTGGACGCCCGGGCCGATCTGGCAGTCCTCGCCGATGACGATGGCCGCGACGTCGAGCGCGGTCAGGTTGTAGTTGACGAAGGTGCGGGCCCCGATGGTGATGTTGCTGCCGTAGTCGACGTACAGGGGCGGGCGCACATGCGCCTCCTCGCCGACGGCGCCGAGCAGTTCGGCGAGGATCGACTGCGCCGCGGCGGCGTCCTCGACGAAGGCGGCCTGGAAGCGGGCGGCCAGACGTACGGCCTCCTGCTGCCGGCGGGCGATCTCGGGATCGTCGGCGATGTAGGGGTCGCCCGCCTGCATCCGTTCCAGGTTCGTACGGGGGTCCTGCGCGAAGTGGTCCGTCACCATGGAAACGACGGTACACCTTGGAACGTACGAACGTACACTCCATACGCCCGGCCGCTGCCGCGGCGCTCTTCTACCTTTCGCCGCCTGCCGGTTGGCGCCTCGGGGACCCCAGCACCCCGGCGAGGACGACCACGAGTGCGCCCGCGAGGGGCACCACCAGCAGACCGAGGCGCAGGCCGGCCCCGTCGGCGACGAGGCCGACGACCGGCGGGGAGAGCAGGAAGCCGAGCCGCATCAGCCAGGAGACGATCGTCAGCCCCGATCCGGGCTTGAGGCCGGGCAGTTCGTCGGCCTCGTGCATCGCGGCGGGCACGAGGGTCGCCACGCCGAATCCGGCCGCCGCGAAGCCGAGGATGGTGCCGGGCACCGTGGGCACGGCCAGCGCCAGGCCCATGCCGGCCGCGGCGATGAAGCCTCCGGCGCGGGCCACGGCGCGCTGGCCGAACCGGTCGACGAGCCGGTCGCCGAGGATCCGGCCGATGAACTGGGCCCCGACCAGGGCGATGAAGCCGGAGGCCGCCAGCGCCGCCGACGCGTTCAGCGCGTCGGAGAGGTAGAGCGCGGCCCAGGAGTTGCCCGCGTCCTCGACGAGGGTGCCGGCGGTGGCGATGAGCACGAGCGCGGCCAGCACGTACCGCGTACGCGAGGTCGGGGCGGGGCCGCCTCCCCGGGCGCCCTCCTTCTCCTGAGACTCTTCCTCCGTCTCCGTCTCCGTCTCCGTCTCCGCCTCCGCCTCCTCGGCCGGTCCGGTGTCGGGTCCCGGCAGGCAGAACCGCAGGGCGACACAGGCCGCGACACCGAAGACCAGGCCCGAGATCAGCAGGTGCGTCCCGAGCGGGAGACCGAGCGCGATGGCGCCGGCGGCCATGGCTCCGCCGGTGACGGCACCGATCGACCAGACGGCGTGGAAGGAGTTGATGATGGAGCGACCGTAGCGGCGCTGCACCCGCAGCCCGTGGGCGTTCTGCGCGACGTCGGTGAACGCGTCCATCGCGCCGGCCAGGAACAGCGCCACCGCGAACAGCACCACCGACTGCGCCAGTCCGGCGACGAGGATTCCGGCCGCGGTCAGCAGCGTGCTCGCCACCGCGGCCCGCGCCGAGCCCAGCCGGCGGACGAGGACCCCCGCCCCCAGCCCGGCCGCGACGGCCCCCGCCGGGAACGCCGCGACGGCCAGCCCGTAGGCGGCGTTGCCGATCCCGAGATCCGCCTTGATCTGCGGATAGCGCGGCAGGAGGTTGGCGAACAGGGCGCCGTTGGTGAAGAAGAGCACGGCAACGGCCGCACGGGCCTGCCGCTCGGCCGGGCCCGGCCGACGCAGTACGTCAATGGTCATACGCCGGACCCTATCCGCAGAGCGTACGAACGTACACTCCCCTTTTTCCGGCGGCACGGCCGACGCCCGGTTCCGGCCCCCGGACGGGGACCGGAACCGGGCGCGTGAGCCCTTCGGCGCGTTCCTAGCCGTTGTAGGTCTCGAACTCGGCGATCCGCGGGGTGCCGTTGGAGCTGGTGATCTCGAAGGTGACCTTCTTCAGCGAGGTCTGCGGGAAGGAGATGACGCCCGCTCCGCTGCCGGAGGCCAGGACGGCACCGGTGTCGTGGTTGAGGACCCTCCAGTTCCGGATGGCCCCCTCGGAGCCGGCCGCCTCCCGGATGTTGATCTTCGACACCGAGGTGGCGGACGACCACTTGACCGAGACGGAACCGGTCGAGCCGCTCGGTGACCAGTGGCTGCCCGTGTTGCCGTCGATCACGTTGCCGTAGCTCGTGCCACTGGCCTTGCTGGAGCCGTCGGCACCGGCTCCGAGGCTGAGGTTGGTCCCGGTGGGGGGATCGGTCGGGTCGGTGGGCGGGTCAGTGGGGTCGGTGGGCGGGTCGGTCGGGTCGGTCGGGCCCGGGTTCTGCGGGGTGCAGTTGCCGTCCGAGACCTGGTTGCCCTTGTTGGCGCCGGCCGTCCGGTTCACCACGTCCGGTACGCAGTTCGCGTTGTCGAGGCGGTGGGAGTAGGGGATGCTGACCGAGGTGTTGGACGTCGGGTTCGGACCGGCGGGCTGGTTGTCGCCGCTGCGGCTGGACCAGGTCACGTTGTCGAAGATGTTGCCGCCGACCTGCCAGTAGCCGGCCTCGCTGGTGTAGAAGGTGCCGAGGACGTCCTTGGAGTCCTCGAAGTAGTTGTTGTCCACCTTCGCGCGCGCCCCGGCCCGGGAGTTGATGCCGGACTCGTGCAGGTCGACGTAGTGGTTGTTGTAGATGTGCGAGATGCCGCCGCGCAGCAGCGGGGTACGGGAGTCGATGTTCTCGTACTTGTTGTGGTGGAACGTGACGTAGCCGTTGGAGCGGTCGCTCTCGCTGGAACCGATGAGACCACCGCGGCCGGAGTTGCGCAGGACGCTGTACGACAGGGTCACGTACTGGGTGTTGTTCTTCATGTCGAAGAGGCCGTCGTAGCCCTCCGACTCGCCGCCGGACGCCTCCAGCGTGGTGTGGTCGACCCAGACGTTGCGGACACCGCTCTCCATGCCGATGGCGTCGCCGCCGTTGGAGGTGGGCGAGCCGGACTTCTTGACGTTCCGGACGGTCACGTTCTGGATGATGATGTTGCTGGACTCCCTGATGTGGATGCCCAGTTGATCGAAGACGGCACCGCTGCCGACACCGACGATCGAGACGTTGCTGATCTGCTTGAGCTCGATCACGCCGTCGGCGGTGCTGCAGCTGTCGCCCGACACCTTGCTGGTGTTGCCGTGGTTGATGGTCCCCTGGACCTCGATGATGATCGGGGTGCTGCTGCTGGCCCGGTTGCACAGGGCCGCGTGGATCGCGGTGCCCGTGGTGGCGCGCACCGTCTGCCCGCCGGCGCCGCCGGTGGTCCCGCCGTTCTGCGTGGCGTAACCGGTGGCACTGCCGGTGACGGCCGCCGACGCCGAGGACGTCGACACCACCAGCCCGGTCGCGGCCGCGAGGGCCGCCGTGGCCAGCGTCGCACTGAGGCGCACTGCTGTTGATCTCTTCATCCGTGTCTCTCCCTGTTCGTCTGCACGTGCCGGGGGGGGCGGACTGCGTGGATGGACCGGGGTGACTGCGACGACCGACTTCAACGAAACAGACATAGTCATGGGCATGTCACATAGAGCGCGGTCGGGCCCGCCGGACGTCTCTCCGGACGGTTCCGGCCGCACTCGGCCGCACTGTGATCACGCCCTGCCGGCGCCCTGGCCCTGCCCTGCTGCGGGTGCTGTTCTCCGAGACGGTTCTTCGGCTCCTGCTCGGCTCTTCTTCGGCTTCGGCACGACCGGACCGACCGTCGCCGTGAGGGCCCGGCGGGCAGGTCGGCCGACGCCGGCCGCGGGATCACCGCAACCGTGCTCCTGCGCCGGACCCGTGGCGGCTCATACGCGAAGTCACCCGCCGAAGAGGCGACTTCACTCCACTGGTCCCGAACCGACAACCGGGGGAAAGCGCTTTCTCACCGCGAGAATAGGGCGGTCCGGACCAGCCTGGCAAGGCTCCGGACGCCATGAGTGCGCTCTTTCGTATCTCATACACCAGACGCTGTTCACACTCATCCGAGGCCCGGGAGAACGGAGTTCGGAGGAAAACCCGTCCGGACCCTCATCCCGGGGCCCCACCCCGGTTCCGAGCGGCGACGGTTCAGCACGCCGGAGTGACAGCACGCCCGGGCCGCCCTTCACTCGGCACCGCAGCAGGCTCGATCAGGGCGAGGGCGGCGACCGGACCGGCGATGCCGGCGGCGAGAGACCGACTCATGGACCACCACCTCCCGGATGAAGGCACCCGGGCAACAGTCCGGGCAGATGCACATGCCAGCCTTCAGCTCCGTACGGATGGCCGGTGCAAGCCAGAAGGAGATTCTCGGCTTGCATCTGCGGCAGTATGATCGACGCACGCACGGCCGCCCGATCGGTCCGCGAGAAGCAGTAGGCAGAGGGAGCAGCCCTGTGACGACCCGCCCCGCACACCGGACCCGCCCGTCCCGCCCGGGCTGCTCGGGCCGCCGGACGCCGATGACGCGGGTGGCCGATGCCGGCGCTGCCGTGCTGCTGGTCCTGGGGGCCGCGACCGCCTGTTCCCCGTCCTCCGACGACGGCTCCTCGTCGGCGCGCGGGGACGCGCGCGCGTCGGGCGGGCTGTCGGGCACGGTGACCGTGTTCGCCGCCGCGTCCCTCACGGAGAGCTTCACGACGCTGGGCGAGCGGTTCGAGAAGGCGAACCCCGGTACCGGGGTCACGTTCAGCTTCGGCGGCAGCGACAGCCTCGCCGCCGGTATCACCAGCGGCGCCCCCGCCGACGTCTTCGCCTCCGCCAGCCCCGGGACGATGAAGATCGTCTCGGACGCGGGGGACGCCGCCGGCACCCCGGCCACCTTCGTCCGCAACCGGCTGGAGATCGCCACCCTGCCGGGCAACCCGGAGGGTGTCTCCTCGCTGAAGGACCTGACCGACGCGGAGCTGAAGGTCGTCCTGTGCGACAGGGAGGTGCCCTGCGGGGCCGCGGCGCGGACGGCACTGGACGCCGGCGGCCTGAAGCTCACCCCGGTGTCGTACGAGCAGGACGTCAAGAGCGCGCTGACGAAGGTCGGGCTGAAGGAGGCCGACGCCGCCCTCGTGTACAGGACCGACGTGCGCGCGGCGGGTGACAAGGTGGAGGGCGTGGACTTCCCCGAGGCCGCGGAGGCCGTCAACGACTACCCGATCACCCTGCTCGAGGACGCCCCGAACGCCGAGGCGGCCGAGGCGTTCATCGCGTACGTGCGGTCCGACGAGGGTCAGCGGGTGCTGGCGGACGCCGGGTTCCTGACGTCGTGATCCCGACGGACACCTCCGGCACGGGGGCCGGCACCCGTAAGGGCCTCCGTAAGGGCACCGGTCCGCGGCGGCGCCGCACGGGGGCGGTGGGCGGGCAGGGCGTACCGCTGCCCCTGCTGCTGCCCGCGCTGCTCGCGCTGGCGTTCCTGCTCGTGCCGCTGCTCGCGCTGCTGGTCCGGGCCCCGTGGCAGAGCATGCCCGAGCAGCTGACCAGCCCCGCGGTGTGGCAGGCGCTGCGGCTCTCCCTGGTGTGCGCCACCGCGGCGACGGCGGTGAGCCTGGTCCTCGGTGTACCGCTGGCCTGGCTGCTGGCCCGTACGGAATTCCCCGGCCGGGGCCTGGTCCGGGCGCTGGTGACGCTGCCGCTGGTGCTGCCGCCGGTGGTGGGCGGTGTCGCCCTGCTCATGGCGCTCGGCCGCAACGGCATCGTCGGGCAGTGGCTGGACCAGTGGTTCGGCGTCAGCCTGCCGTTCACCACGGCCGGGGTGGTGGTCGCGGAGGCGTTCGTGGCGATGCCGTTCCTGGTCATCAGCGTCGAGGGCACGCTGCGGGCCGCCGACCACCGGTACGAGGAGGCCGCGGCCACGCTGGGCGCGTCGCGCTTCACCGCGTTCCGCCGGGTCACGCTGCCGCTGATCGCGCCGGGCATCGCGGCGGGCTCGGTACTCGCCTGGGCGCGGGCACTGGGCGAGTTCGGGGCGACGATCACCTTCGCCGGCAACTTCCCCGACCGGACCCAGACCATGCCCCTCGCCGTCTACCTCGCCCTGCAGAGCGACCCGGAGGCGGCCGTCGCCCTCAGCCTGGTCCTGCTCGCCGTCTCGATCGCGGTGCTGGCCGGCCTGCGCGACCGCTGGCTGACCGCGTCATGACCGACGCCGGGAGGCGCGAGCACGACGGCCCCGCCCGGGGTGACGCCGAGGGCCTCGACGCCCGCCTGGTCGTCGACCGCGGCACCTTCCGCCTGGACGTCGCGCTCACCGCCGCGCCGGGTGAGGTCGTCGCCCTGCTCGGCCCGAACGGTGCCGGCAAGAGCACGGCGCTGCGCGCCCTGGCCGGCCTCACGCCCCTCACCACCGGACACCTCCGCCTGGACGGGAGGGAGCTGGAGCGGCTGCCGCCCGATTCCCGTCCCGTGGGCGTCGTCTTCCAGGACTACCTCCTCTTCCCCCACCTCACCGCCCTGGACAACGTGGCCTTCGGCCCCCGCTGTCAGGGCGCCACGAAGGCTCAGGCGCGGGCGACGGCCGCCGCGCTGCTGGACCGCATGGGCCTGGCGGACCACGCCGGCGCCAAGCCCCGCCGCCTCTCCGGCGGCCAGGCCCAGCGCGTGGCCCTCGCCCGCGCCCTGGCCACCAGCCCCCGGCTGCTCCTCCTCGACGAGCCCCTCGCCGCCCTGGACGCCCGCACCCGCCTGGACGTCCGCGCCCAGCTCCGCCGCCATCTGGCCGCGTTCGAGGCCGTCGCCGTCCTGGTGACGCACGATCCGCTCGACGCGATGGTGCTGGCCGACCGTCTGGTGGTCGTGGAGCACGGCAGGGTCGTCCAGGAGGGGACGCCCCGGGACATCGCCCGTCACCCGCGCACCGACTACATCGCCCGGTTGGTCGGCCTGAACCTCTACACCGGCCGGGCCGAGGGCCACACCGTACGGCTGGACGGCGGCCCGACGCTCACCACCACCGAGGATCTGACCGGCCAGGTCTTCGTCGCGTTCCCGCCCGGCGCCGTGACCCTCCACAGCAGCCGCCCCACCGGTTCCAGCGCGCGCAACCTCTGGCACTGCGAGGTGAGCGGAATGGAGACCCACGGTGACCAGATCCGCGTGGACCTCACCGGCGAACTCCCCCTGGCCGCCGACCTCACCACGGTCGCCGCCGCCGAACTCGGCCTCCACCCGGGCGCGGACGTCTGGGCCACGGTCAAGGCGACCCAGACCCACGCCTATCCGGTCTGACCGGCGTCGGGACCGGTCGGCTCGAACTGGGACGTGATCGCGATACGCGCCAAAAGGGCAACGAGATGATCTTGAAGCCCTGATCCGCTCGGATTCACGTGCGGCGACGTGCAGCGGGGTGGCGTCCGGCGACGCGCCGGGCGACCGCGTCGACGCCGGGGCGGACTTGGGCACGTCGCGGGTGCGCGGCAACCGCAATGCGCCCCGCCCCTGAGTTCGTTCACTGAGCTTCTTCAGCGGTGCCGCTCCAGGGTGAGTACGGCTTTGGCGATTGACGTCATGCAGTTCGGGCTGCAGCGGGCGTGCCGGAAGATCCGCCAGGACTTGAGGCGAGCGACGCCACGCTCGGCCGGGGCGCGGGTCCGGGCCGGCGCCCGGTTCACGATCTGCCGGCTCTGCCGGCTCTGCCGGCTCTGCCGCGGCAAATCCGGCGTTTACTGCGCAGGGCTCGTGTGCGTGGGCCCACCGCCATGGGGCGAGGCATGCATTCCTAGGGGCGGGGCGGAGGCCGGTGGATGTGGTGCAGTGCCAGTGGTGGAGGCGGGGGCAAGAGTGCGGCGTGGCCGGCCCGGAAGGACTGGAGGAGGTAGGCGACCAGACGTCGGGACGCGGCCAGCGAGACCTGCTGCGACTCTCCGACGATGCCGCTGTTGGCCAGGAGCAGGAGAGTGATGTCGGCGGGGTCGAAGTCATCCCGCAGTTGCCCCGCGTCTTTGGCACGCCGCACCAGCTGGGCGAGGCCGTTCTCGGCACGGGTGTGTTCGCGCTCGTAGTCGACGGTGTCGGGGAACTGGGAGAGGAAGGCGGCCGTGAAGCCCCGGTCGGTGGCCTGCATGACGCACACCTTCTCGATGGCGGAACAGAACCCGTGCCAGGGGTCGGGGTCTTCCAGCGCCTCGTCGAGGAGGGTGACGCAGCGGGCGAGTTGTTCGGCGAAGGCTTCGGTGACGAGGGAGGCGCGGGTGGGGAAGCGCCGGTAGAGGGTGGCGGCGCCGACTCCGGCACGGCGGGCGATCGCGGTGAGGGGTACGTCGATTCCCTGGGTCGTGAATGCCTCGCGGGCGGCTTCGAGGATGCGATCACGATTGTGCCGGGCGTCGGCGCGCAGTTCTGCAGCCGCGGCCGGCGGCCGGGGCTCATCGGCGGAAGCGGGTGACCGACCTGGTTTCTGAGGGTGCTGAGCAGACATCTCTCTCACTTTAACGTAAGTGGAAGGTGTCGCCCGTTTACGGCGTTAGCTTGGGTGAGCGAGCGGAGAGAATCCCTCCGCTCACGGTTCCCGAGACAGAGACAGGACGACGCCGTGAACGAGATGCGCGCAGCCCTTCACGACCGGTACGGCCCTCCGGAGGTGCTGTACGAGGGCAGGGTGCCCGTGCCGGACATCAAGCCCGGTGAGGTGCTGGTCCGCGTCCACGCGGCCGGCGTCAACGGCGGCGAACTGGCGGGCAGGGCCGGGAAAATGCGCCTGGTGACGGGGCGCCGCTTCCCCCGGCGCAGCGGGATCGACTTCGTCGGCGAGATCACTGGGCTCGGCCCCTCGGTGAGCGGCATCCGCGAGGGAGAGCGGGTGTGGGGGGTTCTGGGGCGGACGACCCTCGGCAGTGCGGCGGAGTACGTGGCCGTCCGCCCCCGGCAGGTGGCTCCTGCCCCGGGCAACCTCACTCCGGTACAGGCCGTCTCCTTGCTGGCGGGCGGAACGACCTCGATCACCGCTCTGCGCGACAAGGCCCGTCTCAGACCGGGCGAACGCCTCCTGGTACGCGGCGCCAGTGGCGGTGTCGGCAGCGTCGCGGTCCAGATCGGCAAGGTCTTCGGCGCTCACGTCACCGCCCTCGCGGGACCGGAGAACCTCGACTTCGTCCGCGGCCTGGGCGCGGACGAGGTCATCGACTACAAGACGACCCACCCGTCCGAACTGGGCGCGTTCGACGTCGTCATGGACACCGTGGGCACTCAGCACCCCGCCTACCGCCGACTGCTGGCTCCGGGCGGACGCATGGTGGCCATCGCCCTCGACACCGAGAACATCCTCAGCAGCCTTTCCTACATCCTCGGCTCCACCGTCCACGGCTCCCGACGGGTGCGTTTCTTCAGTGGCAACCCCCGGCACGAGCTGTTCGCCGAACTGACCCGGTACGCACAGAACGGCGACATCCGTCCCGTCGTGGACACCGTCCACCCCCTCGCCTCCATTGCCGCCGCGCACCGTGCCTTGGAAGCCGGCGGCGTCCGCGGAAAGCACGTCATCAAGGTCGTGTGAGGCCTGGACATCACCGACAGCCGCTTTGTCCCTGGGGACAGGGAAGAGGAGCCGGGGCCGTGCAGGGGCCCCACCGGCCGGGCCGTCAAGCGGTCTGGCCGAGGCCGGCGGCGGTCAGGTCCTCATCGTCTTCGAGTGCGACGTACGGTCGGGAGCCGGACGCCTCCGGGGCGCCTGCGCACCCTCCGGTCCCGGCCGCTCACCTCGTGCGAAGAAAGCAGCACGAGGTGAGCACGTCACGTGCCGCGCCGACACCCTGCACATCTTCGGACCGAACGGCCCCGACCCCTCAGGCCCGCAACCGCCCACTCCTGAGAGCGGAAACGAAGGACGCCCATCCACCGGCCCGGAACACCAGCACCGGGCCGTGCGGCACCTTGCTGTCCCGTACGGGGACGACGGCGGCGAAGTCGTCGGAGACCTCGACGCACGCTCCGCCGTCCTGGTTGCTGTAACTGCTCTTGCGCCAGGACACGGCAGTCAGGTCTGTCGGTCGCACGTGACTTCCTCCAACCTCCGCAGGATGAACTTCCGCGACTCCGCTGGGGTGAGCGCCAGGTCGCGCACCGCATCGTACGTCTTCTGCAGACGTACAACTGGCTTGGCTCCTCGATGAGTTCGCCCCGGTACCCGTTCTCGGTATACGCGACAGTCCGGCCCTCGGGAAGAAGGAGGTACCACACGTCGGCACTCAGAAGACCGTGAACGCCTGCACTCTGCAGAAGCACGTGGACCGTCACGTTCGGCCGCTCCGCCATGTCCGCCAGGTACTCCAACTGCCCCCGCCACTCCCCCACATCACGCAACGGGGTGCGCAGCACCGCCTCCGACAGGATGGTCCGGAACGGAGGGGCCTTCTCGCCGTCCAGCAGCTCACGCCGCCCCATCCGGGCGTCGACCTGCTGGTCGAGTTCCTTGCCCTTGAGCCCTCCCGCCGCCAGCACCTCCCGCGCGTAGCCCGGCGTCTGCAGCAGCCCCGGCAGCACGCTCACCGCGAAGTGCCACAGACTCACCGCCTCCGCCTCCAGGGCCATGTACCGGCGGTACCGCTCGCGGAACTGCGTGTGGTCCCCGGCGGCCAGTTCCCACAGGGCCAGGAGCAGGCCCGGGGTGCCGTAATGGGTGTCGAGGGCCTGGACGACCTCCGGGCTGCCGATCGTCTCGCCCTTTTCCATCTTGCCGAACAGGGACCAGTCCCAGCCCAGTCGTTCGCCGAGGGCCCGCAGGCTCGTCCCGCTTGCGGCCCGTAGCGTCCGCAGTTCCTCGGCGAAGCGCTGGCGGGGTTCCTGGCTGCGGCCGGTGATGGCGCGTCGCTGCGACATACCGCTCCCTCCGGGACGTGCTGGTGAACGATGTGGCCGTTCGGTCCGTGTGGACGGAGTGGAACCACCTCCGTGCGACGGGGAACCACGGCCCCGTCCACGGTGTGGGCGCCCCCACCCCGGCGCATCCTCGTAACGGCCGGACTACGCAGCGTAATCAATGCAGCGCAGTCGGGTCGGGAGATCGGCGAAACCTCACCGGTCACCGCACCGCAGGCACACGGCCCACCGCATACGGACCACCGCACACGGACGAGGAACCCATGCCCCGCACTCCCAAGATCCAGGAAGCCCTCGACGCCCGCGACGCGCTCGCCACCGCCCTCACACGGGCCGGAATCCAGCTCCCCGCGATGGATGTCCGTACCCCCTGGGCCGACGACCGCGAAGGCGGCGAGGCCCCGTACGGCCTGGTCCACCTCGGCGTGTGCTCGGCCCCGGTCGCCCTCGCACTCGCGGACGTGATCACGAAGGGGGCCGCGGAGGGGATCACGAAGGGGGCCGCCGAGTGACGGAGAACGCCGACGCCGATGTCGATGTCACCCTCGACTGGCTCCCCGGCGTCGGCGAGGCCGTCCGCGACACCGTGCGCGACCGCGTCGGACGGGTCATGGGGCACGTGGGTCCGTACGTCCAGCTCCGCCCGCTCGCCGGGGGCCGCGAGTGGGACGCCGACCCCGCCCGCCTCCGCAGCCTCACCCCTTCCGAGTTGCTCAGCGCCCTCGTCGGCGAGGCGAACGCCCGCAGCAGGCACGGCTTCGGGACTGGTGGGCTCGCATGTTGAGGTGTCGCGTATTCCTCGTTGAGGCCGTGCCTGGTGTCACCGTGTGTGGTCGCCGGAGGCGTATCGGCTCCAGGTTCCATTGGCTTCAGTGACCAGGTGGGTAGGACGAGTTGGCGGATCGCGGAGGTTCTGTCGCGCTGTGGCGGGACGCCGATCTCCCGCAAGTGGGCTTGGAAACTGCCCGGATCGCTGGGGGCGGAATCGGCGATTGTGCTCCCCTGCCGTCCCCATCGCAGTCATTGACGTTCCGTCGCTGCTGGAGGCGCTGGCCGAACGCGCGGCTGCCCGCGCGGAGCGGCACCTTCATCTCGATGCTCCTGGCCCGCTCCTGCCACATCTCCGTCCCCTCCCTGGAGCGGAACGCCCGCCCCGGCGTCGACGCGGTCGCCCGGCAAGTCGCCCAGCCCGGCCCCACCGCCCGACGGAAGCGCTGACGCCTCAAGATCATTACATTGCCGGGCGTGTCTGTGCCCGTCACAGCGTCATCCACCTGACGGGTGCAGGGCTCGACGCGCCACGAGTCGCACTGACACAGATCGTCAACTGATTGATTCTCACGGGTCTGGTCGCTGTCCGGGTCCTGCGTAGGGTTTCAGGAAGACGGCAGTGCGGCATTTGCGCACTCGATCTGCTGCAGCGCCGAGTGTTCAGGCGTACCCACGAGAGAAGGAAACACATCCCTTATGCGCGCCCTTGTGGTCGATCACAGTGAGGCCGGACCCGTCCGGTTCGCCGATGTCGATGAGCCCGTACCGTCCGCCGGTGAGGCGCTGGTGGAGATACGGCACATCGGTCTCAACTTCGGAGAGCTGAATTACGTGGACCAGTGGCCAGCCGGCGCTGTGCACGGTCACGACGCGGCCGGCATCGTGGTGCGCGCCGCATCCGACGGCTCGGGGCCGCCCGAAGGTACGCGCGTCGCGGTGGGAATGGCTCCCCACGCGTGGGCGGAGCGGGTGGCAGTCAGTCCCGCCTCGCTCGGCACCGTCCCAAAGAGCGTGGATCTGGCCGACGCCGCCGCGCTGGGGATCGCCGGCGTCACCCCGTTCCGGGTGCTGCGCACGCGTTCCCTGTTGGCGCGCAACGTGCTGATCACCGGCGCCAGCGGGGGCGTGGGGCACTTCGCCGTCCAACTGGCAGCGCTGGCGGGCGCCCGGGTGACGGCACTCGTCGGTTCGCCGGAGAGGGCCGCCGGACTCCGCGAACTCGGCGCCGACAAGGTCCTGACCGACCTGGCCGAGACCGGGGACCGGTTCGACCTCGTCCTGGACACGGTCGGCGGACCACTGGTGGCCCAGGCGTGGAGTTCCCTCGCCGAGGGCGGCATCCTCCACCTGGTCGGTTACTCCTCGGGACAGGAGACCACGTTCCCGTCAGGTGCCTTGTTCGGCTTCGGCGAACCCCGCAGCATCGCCACCTACGGCGACATGACACCGACCGGCGAGGAGCTGACGGACCTGCTGGGCCTCATGGCCGCCGGGAGGCTCTCGGCGCCGGTCGGACTGCGAGGCCACTGGCACGAGGTGGGCGACGCCGTCCAGGCGCTGTTCGCGCGGAAGGTGCACGGAAAGGTCATTCTTGACGTGGCCTGACGCTGTGGACCAGGACACATGCGCCGTCGCCCGCCGGGGCGGCTCGCGGCGGTGGACGAGAATGGACCCATGGATGTACTGGCGGAGGTCTTGCGTGTTTCGGGTGCGCGTGGGGCGCTCGGGGTCATGCTGAAGGCTGGAGGAACCTGGGGCCTGTGGCTGGACTCCTATCCGGGAGCGGCACTGCACGTGGTGTCCCGCGGCACTATGTGGCTCCACGTCACGGGCGAGAATCCTCTTCAGGTGCAGGCCGGGGACGCCGTCCTGGTGTCGCCGGGCACCGCACACGGGATAGCCGGCGGCGCCGGCGTGACGATGGGCTCCTGCGACCGGGAAGAGGCGGCCCGGGCTTTTGACGATGGCCGGGCCCTGCGGCTGGGCTCGGCGCCGGTGCAGACGGAAGTGATCGTCCTGCACTACGAGCAGGACCCGGAGGTGCGCACACCGGTGCTTACCTCCTTCGCTCGGCCGATGCACGTCACAGCCCGGGAGAACGCGCAGCTCAGAAGGACCGTCGAACTTCTCGCTGCTGAGCTCGCGCAGCCGCAGTTCGGCACCACCGCCGCCATCAACAGCATCGTCGACCTTCTGCTCGTCCAGTTCGTACGCGCCTGGCTTGCCCGCCATCCGCAGGAGCAGTCCGGCTCATGGCTGGGAGCGATGCGTGATCCGGTCGTGCGCGACGCTCTCGCGTGTGTCCACGCCCAACCGGGACACCCCTGGACCACGGAGACCCTGGCCGCCGCGACGAGCGTCTCCCGGGCGACGCTGTCCAGGCGTTTCCGGTCCGCCCTCGGACAGACGCCGGGCGCGTACGTGACGCAGTGGCGCATCGACCTGGCGTCCGTCCGGCTCCGAGATACCGATGAGCCGGTCGAGTCGATCTCCGGCGCGGTCGGATACGGCTCTCCGCACGCTTTCAGCCGTGCCTTCAGACGTGTCCGAGGCACGGCCCCGGGCGAGTACCGTTCTCGACTTCGCAAGTGACCGGCCTCGGGACTGGTGGGCTCGCATGTTGAGGTGCCGCGTATTCGTCAGCGGAGACCGATTCTCGCCCTCAGGGCGTGACAGACAGTGATCGCCGGGAAGTCTCGCCTCCGCTGGGTGCCTCGTGATCGCGATTCGCCGCTTACTCCAGGTAGAGAGCTGCCAAGCGTGGCAGGTGGCGAGTCATTTCGCTGTGGTCGTCGAAGTCGAAGTCCCAGGTGGGGTCCAGCTCCGGGTAGCGGATGGTGAATGCGTCGTCCGGGAGTTGCTTGCCGGTCGCCATGACGTGTGCGTTCCAGACGATACTCAGCGTCTCCTCGCACTCGAGGTCGATTCCGTCGGCTGCTGCAGCTCGCACGATGGGCACTTCTGCGAGGGCATCGGGGTCAGCGACTATGCGCTCGAAGACCTCGCGTCCCTGCGCGATCAGCCAGCCGCGAAAGTAGTCGAAGCCGTCGTCGGAGCATCCGCCGTTGATCACGTAGGCAGCGGCCCACAGAGGATTCGTGTAAGAGTCGGCCATCAGGTCCCACAAAACCTGCTGAGCGGCGACGATCTCCTCGGCCGGGTGCGTGGCCAGTTGCGAGGCTGCCCGGCGGGCGACAACTTCTCCGTCGTTCGGGTTGGACGCCTGGTTGTGGGCTACCTCGATGAGCTGCCAGAACTGCTCTTTGTTCATGGCGGCAGAGCATGCCACCTGGTACTGACATCATGCCGGTCCCGGGAAGTTGGCCCGCCAGAGTAACCATGTCGCCCCCGTCAGCGTGTGTGGTCGCCGGGGGCGTATCGGCTCCAGGTTCCGCCGGCTTCGGTGACTAGCCGGGTGGCGGTCTTGTCGTGGTAGCCAAGGGCTTTCGCGATGACGGGAGCCGGTGCCTGGAGGACGAGTTGACGGATCGCGGAGGTCCTGCCGCGTTGCGGTGGGACGCCGATCTTCCGCAGGTGGACTTGGAGGCTGACCGGATTCATAGGCTGTCCGGGCTGGCGGCCCGGGAAAAGCCACTGTGAGCTTCTGCTGCTGGCGTAGGGCAGGTGCTGGCGGGACTGGACGTATGCCCGCATGAGGTCAGCGACGGGCTCTGGAAGCGGGGACGGCGGGTCTCCCAGCCGGACGGTGACGGTGGCCCCGTCGTCGATGACGTCGTTGACAGTGAGGCGGACGATGCGGGTGACGGGTTGCGCGTAGAGGAGAACGAGCGCGGCGGCGACCCGGGCCCGCAGGGACAGGGAGTCGTCGTTGAGGGTCCGCCGGAGAATGGCGAGTCGGCGGTGCTGGTGCAGCGGCGCTTGGTCCTGGTTGATGACCTGGGGTGGCAGGGTGAGGCGGGGCATCCGGCTCGTCTTCATGCACCAGCGCAGGAACGTCTGGGCCGGGCGCCGGGTGGCCAGCTTCGCGGTGTGCCAGGCGTCGAAGTCGGCCTGCTGGCAGTGTTCGAGGGCGCGGCCTCGGTCGGCGAGCCAGACGAGGAAGGCGCCTGCCTGGGTGATCTCCTGTTTCGCCTGGCTGGTCTGGGAGCGTCCCAGAGGCCCCTTCTCGGCCTTGCTCCGCAGGCGCCGCATCTGGTGCCAGGTGGCGAAGTGCTGAAGAAGCCGACAGTGTTCGGGGTCCTCAATGACGGCGAGTCGTTCGGTCAGCCAGCGCTGATAGAGCATGAGCTGTCGGTCGACGCGTGGCAGGACGCCGCTGTCCATCAGCAGGTCACGCAGGTGGGCGACGGTTCGCCAGGGTGCTTCCTGGTGCAGTCCGTCGTGGGTGAGCGGGATGGTGCCGGTGGCCAGGCCCCGGAGGAGGCGGACGACGTTGGGGTTGCGGAGCCAGATGAGTCGGCTCTTGGGCCGGTCCATCTTCAGCAGGGTGGTGACCAGTGGTTGCAGCGGAAGCGCGACGTGCCCGGTGCCGTCGTCGAGGAGGCGGGCGAGGGCGTCGGCGAGAGTGCAGCGTTCGCAGAGACGCCCGCCGAGTAGGAGCCCTTCGAAGCCGCAACGGTCGCAGAAGAAGTCGCGGGTGATGCCCGCGCAGTCGCGGCAGATTGAATTACCGGCGGTGTCCAGACCGGGTAGTAGCCGGTCGGTTCGGCAGTTGAGGCAGGAGCCGCGGACGCGCATCGCGCGGTCATAGCAGGTCCGGCAAATTGGGCCGTCCGACCATTCCGCCGACTTCGCCGCCCGACGGCCGCAGCGTGCACAGTTTCGGACATGCCAACGCTCGTACTCTTCCGGCGTCATCGCTCAGCTCTCGGGAGTCAGCCGGACCCGCGTGGGTCGTCGGGCAGCGAGGTTGATCGGTACCTCTTCGCCGGCGGCGCGACGGGCTGGGAGGTTCTGGGCCGAGGTGGCGATCAGATCGGCGGGTGTGCAGTCGAGGATGTCGCAGAGGGTGGCCAGCACCGGCAGGGACAGCCGTTCCGGGGTGCCGGAGACCAGGCGGTGGACCTGGGAGGAGGACAGTGTGATGCCGCGTTCGGTCAGGTGCGGCATGAGCTCGGCGACGGTGAACATGCCGCGGGCGGCCATCAGCTCGCGCAGGCGCCACCGGTAGCTGATCTGGCGTGGCATCAGGAGGTCCTTCCCGGCCGCAGAGCGGCCTCGATGGTGGCGTCCAGGACGCGACGCAGGGAGCGGGTGCGGAAGTCGGAGGAGACGCAGGTGTAGATCGCGGTAGTGGAAGCGTGGTCGTGGCCGACCTGCTGTTGGACGAACAGCGGGTCGTGGCCGTCCTCGATCAGGTGGGTGATGTAGGACCTGCGCAGCGAGTGGAACTCCAGCGCGGGGTCCAAGCCGGCGGCATCCCGGTAGGAGGCGAAGCGGGAGTCCAGCCGCTGGACCCCGATCCGCAGGCCTCTCTCGGACGGCCAGAGGGCTCTGCTGGTCGAATGCCGCATCCCAGGCCGGACCTCGCTGATCCACTCCTCGATCGTGCCGGGTGTCCAGTGCCAGACAGTCAGCACGCTGCGACGCTTGGGCGGTGAGCCCTTCTTGGCCTTGCCGTAGCGGACCAGCAGGGTGCCGTACTCGCCGAACTCCCGGCCTTCCGGATTGCGGCCGAAGTCGGTGAGATCCAGCATCCGGGTCTCGTTGCGGCGCAGGCCGTAGGCGTACGCAACCTTGAACAGGACGGCATCGCGGAAGGCCGGCAACCAGCCCTTGCGGCCCTTGCCGCGAACGCGCACCACCTCCTCGTCGGCATGGTCGAAGAACGCCTCCAGCTCGGGCCGGGTGAAGGCCCGTCGTTCCGGCTCGCCTTCGGCCTCGTCGGCGTGCGCCGCGGCGTTCCAGTCGTAGACCACCTGGACCGGGTGGGTGCCGAAGTGCCGCAGGCACTCGTCGGTCCAGCCGTAGGCGGGGTTGGTCAGGAAGTCGCAGAACTGGCGTACGGAGCCCTGGTAGTTGCGCAGGGTGGAGCGGACGCAGCCGTGCACGGCCCGCAGATCGGCCGACCACTCGTCGACGTGCTGCGGCGTCCACTGCCACGGCATCGCATCGGCGTGCCGGGTGAAGGCCCGGACTGTGCGTTCCTGGTCACCGACGTATCCCATCGACAGGTTCCGGGCGAGTTGCTGGTTGCGCCAGCCTTTGATCATCGCCTCGAAGACCTGCTCGTCCGGCCGCAACAACGGCAGCCCGTCCACCAAGTGCAGCCGAGCAGCCCCTGGAACAAGGCCGTCTCCACCCATCCGCCATCACTCTCCGTCTATCGCATCTGACGCGAGAATTTCGCATCAGATGCGACCGGGGGACGTCTTCGCAGTTCAATCGCTCGATGGAGTGAGACTCGCAGGCGTCCGCCGAGGAGACCGCTACCGTGGTTCTGAGGTCAGCGTCCCTGGTGAGACCACTTCCATGCGGTCGTGGGCCAATCTCCAGGACGGGTGTCGCCTATTCGCATCCGATGCAATTGGCGCCGGTAGGCACAGTGGTACAGCGGTTCACGCTAAGTGGTCCACTCCGGAAGTCCTTCGAGGGTTGACCGGGGCACTTGTCTCGTGGTGTCCGTGGGCCGGTGACGGAGTGGACGGGCGACCGGTGCCGGTGTGTGTGCCGTTGGCCAGGCGAGGCCCCTCTGCGGGATCCGGGAGATCCGAGCCTGGATCTGGCCCGAAGTTTCACTCGGCGGCGGCATGCCGTGCGTGCTGCAGGCCGGCCGACGGGCGCCAATACGAGCGGGGGGCAAGAGACGCGAGGATGATCTCCCGCGCCGCGCTGACGTAGCCGCGAGGGCGCCTGGGTCCCCGCCGATGCGTTCGGCGCCGGCGCGCATGGCACCGGACAGCAACTCCACCGCGAGGTGCACATCTCCGACATCGCGGAACTCTCCGCGCGCGATGCCGTCCCGGACGACAGTCTCCACGTTGACCACGATCGGGTGGAACGGGCTGTCCGGCCCCTGCGGCACCTCGGCGACCGGCCCGGAACCCGAACGGGGCGTACGTGCATCGTCGTTCACTACGGGCCCTCACTTGTCTGAGTAGACACTTTAGGCTCAATGTGTAAAGCTTGAGCCCAAAGCCTAGTGAGGAGTGTGATGACGACGCAGACCTGGACCGGGAGCCGAATCTCGGACATGGCCGGCCAAACGCCGATCGCGACACGGGCGGACTCGGACCCATCTGTACGACCATCGCGGTCCGGCGTGCGCAGGGCGCAGGGCCATACGGGCCCAGGACGCGAATGGCGCGTCGGCCGCGGGGAGGCGAACGCGGACCTGACGGGTATGAACTACGCGCCCCTCAGGCGGCGGGAAGCGCAGGTGCCCGCGTGACGAGCCAGAGCGGGCGGGCGCTGTCGCGCGGTGAGGAGATCGCGGACGCCGCGATACCGGTCTTCTTGCGCTTCGGCCTACGCAAGACCTCCATGGACGACCTCGCCGAGGCGGCCGGGCTCTCCCGTCAGGGCCTGTACCTGCACTTCAAGAACAAGCAGCAGCTCTTCCACGCCAGCCTGCAGCGCGTGGTCGCCCAGACCCAGGCCGCCGTCGCCCAGGAACTGGCCGGAGCGGACCTGCCGGCGCACGAGCGGCTGATGGGCGCCTTCAATGCGTTGCATGGACCCGCCGCCACGGCGACCAGCGAGGCGGTGAACGAACTCCTCGCCGCAGCACGCACGTTGGGGGACTCGCTCCTGCACGACCTGGAGCGCTTCGTCGTCGAGGCGGTGGCCGACGTTCTCCGCGCCGAGGGGGCGCCGGAGCGCACCCCAGGCGTCTCCGCCGAGGACCTCGCCTTCCAGTTGCTCGCCGTCGCGGCCGGCGTCAAGCAACTCACCGTCCCGCCCAGCGACCGAGCCCGGCACGTCCAAATCGCGATCGCTCTTGTCCTCGGCCCAGCCGACTGACCCCCCACGACTGGACGCACCATGACGTCAACTGAAACCCAAAAACTGGTCGTAGTCACCGGAGCCTCCACGGGCATGGGCGCGTCAGCCGCCCGCGAACTGGCCCGGCAGGGATTCCACGTCCTGGCCGGCGTGCGACGCGACCGTGACGCCGACGCCATCGGATCGACCGGCATCGAGCCGGTCATCCTCGACATCACCAAGTCCGAGCACGTGGAGGCACTCGCCGCGCGGGTCGCCGACGACTCGCGCGCACTGCACGCGCTCGTCAACAACGCCGGCATCCAGGTGAACGCCCCGGTCGAAGCCCTGCCAATGGCCGAGTGGCGGCGGGTCTTCGAAGTCAACCTGTTCGGCCACATCGCCGTCACCCAGGCGCTCCTGCCCGCACTGCTGCGTAGCAAGGGCCGCGTGATCAACATCAGCTCGATCGGCGGCAAGTACGCCATGGCCACATACGGCGCGTACGCCGGCGCGAAGTTCGCCCTGGAAGCAGTCAGCGACTCACTCCGCCGCGAGGTCGCACCGCTGGGCGTACAAGTCGTCGTGGTCGAGCCCGGCGGCGTCCGCACACAGATCGCCGCCCGCGGGATCGCGACGGCCAACGACCTGGCGGCCAAGATGACACCCGAGCAGGATGAGCGCTACGGCAGCCTGGTCCAGGCGAACAACAAGTTGATGGCCTCGGGCACCGCATCGGGCCTGACCGCCGACGCCGCCGCCCGGGTCATCGCGAAGGCCGTGACGACCCGCAGACCGCGCACCCGCTACACCGCCGGCCGGGATGCCGCCCTGATCATGCGTCTGGGCCCGATCCTGTCCGACCGCACACTCGACCGCATCCTCGCCGCCAACCTGCGCCGCCTCTCCCCAAAGGCAGCCACGGCATGACCCACCGCGTCAGCATGGTCGGGCTGAGCCTGGGCGGTCACATCGCCTACGTCGCAGCCACCGAGTTCGACCTCGCCGAAGTGGCCGTCTTCTACGGCGGCTGGCTGCCGAGCACCGACATCCCGATCAGCCGGCCCGAGCCGACGCTGTCGCTGTCCCCGAACCTCACCGGACGTGTCCTCTTCCTCGTCGGGGAGGAGGACCATGTCGTGCCGCCCGCACAGCACACACTGCTGAACAGCGCCGAAAACTAACGAGGCTGTGAGCGAATGAGTCGGGGGCGTGCTGGTCTGGGATTCGGGTGGTGGGTGATTCAGCGGATCGTCGGGGTGACGGGCACGAGTGCGGTGCTCGGCTTACGGTGAGTGGCACGTTGGGCGGCGCGGTCGGAGACCAGGCCGGCGATGGCGCGGTGGGTGGCCGAGTAGTGCTCGCGACGTCCGAGGAACCGCTGCAAGGGGCGCCACTGCTTGTGCTCGGCGTTGGCGTGCTCCACGCAGATCCGGCGGGAGGATTGGCGGCGGCGCATCTCACGCCATCCGTACCGCTCGGTCAGCGCCACGTCCTCCAAGTTCTTCGGCGGGGTCGAGATCTGGTCGGGGAACTCGTTGGCCAGGCCCCGGTAGCCATCGTCGACCTCGGCTCTCACGTCCGGGTGGAGGCGGACCTGGGTCTCGGTGCCGTCGATGCGGAGCGTGATCCCTTCGGCTGCGGCATAGGCGAAGACATCGGCCAGCGTATGCAGCCGAAGCCCCGGCCGGTCGGGGACGGCGAAACCCCGCGCGGCCAGCAGCGGACGGATCTCGCCGATCGCCCTGGTGATGGTGGACCGCTCCAGGCCGTAGAGCTCCGCGAGGGCGGCGTGCGGGAGCTGATGACGCAGGTGGACCAGGGTGACCAACACCCGGTCGGTGAAGACGAGGTCGTGCTTCGGTCCGGCACCAGGCCGCTGCCTGCGGTTGCCGCCGCGCCGCTCGTGCAGTGCGGACTCACAGCGCGCGGTCCACGGCCCGGCCAGCTCCTCGATCAAACCGCCGAGATGTGCACGGGAGATGCCGGTGAAGGCAGGATGGGACAAGGCCGCACGGGCCCATTCCTTCGTCATCACACATGAGGAACTCGTGCGGCTCTCTCCGCGTTACGGGCCGCCTGGGCTCTGTATTGCTGGTCGTGGTCCGAGAGCGCCGCCGCGGTGGCGCGGGCGAAGCCTTCCGGGTTGTCCAGCATGATGTTGTGCCCGCAGTCCGGGACCGAGACCACGGCCACCCCCGCTTCGATGAGCGCATCGGTGCCCGGGAGCGGGCCGTCGGCCTCGGGCAGCAGGTAGGTACGGGGGATTTTCAGGTCCAGCAGATGCTCGCGCATGGTGGGAGCGGTGCCGCGGGTGAGGTTGACCGCGCTGCGATGCAGGGCTTCCCGGCCTGCCAGGCGCATCGTGGACCACCAGTGGGAACCAGCCCGGTCTCGGATCGCTTCCCAGCCGCTCGCCAGGAACTCCTCCTCGGAGTACGCGGCGATGCCGCTGCTGCCCGCGGAGCCGGGTGCGGGCGGGATCGGGTCAAGGTTGGCGTCGATCAGGACCAAGCGGGAGACCATCTGGGGGTGCCGGGCGGCCAGGACGATGGCCACCGAGCCACCCATGCTGTGCGCGATCAGCTCGGCGCCCGTGACACCCGCACTGGTCAGAGCCGCAGCAAGGGCATCGGCGTGGGATTCCAGGGTGTAGTCGAAGTCCGTCGGCCGGTCGCTGATGCCGTGTCCGAGCAAGTCGATCAGCAGCGAACGACGTCCGGCGAGCAGAGGATGAACCGCAACCTCCGCAAAGTAGGCCGGCGACGTGGCGCCCAGACCATGGACGTAGACGCGGGACGGCTCCTGTCCCGGCAGCTCAACCCAGCGGATCTGGCCGCCCTCGGGCGTCACGGCGGCGTTGCGCACAGCCTGCTTCCCTTCACTCCAGATCGACGGAGAGACGAGAGTAGCCACCGGGCCTCGGTGCACCACCACCGCCCCCAGCACAGACGTTGCGCGGGCACCAGAAGCGTCGGGCCTCGATCAAGGCACCCCAGCGGATTTCGTTCACAACGTCGTAACCACCGAGGCTTCCGGGCCGTGCCGGTGAGGGGAACTGGCCCGTGACCGCTTGATCAACCCCCGAAGGACTTCCGACGCCGACCACTAAGGGCCTGCCGGAAATTAACCTGTGGGTTTTGAGGGTTGATCTCGCAGGTCAGCGTGTCACTCGCCCACATGTTGTTCTCCGGCAGGCCCTAAGCCAGTGATCATGGGCTTCCAGCACAGCCGATCGGCCTGGCGCCGGGTTCGGCGGAAGATCGCTGCACGGCTGCGGGCGTCGATAGCGTCAGGTCCATGCCAGTGGAGTTCTTGACCGACGAGCAGGCGGCTTCGTACGGGAAGTTCAACGAGGAGCCGACCCGGCCGGAGCCGGAGCGGTTCTTCTTCCTCGACGACGAGGACCGCAAGCTGATCGCGAAGCGGCGCGGTGATCACAGTCGGCTCGGGTTCGCCCTCCAGATGTGCAACGGGTCGGGGACTCCCTGGTCCCCGACGTACCGGAAGATCTGGTTGCCGCCGTTGACACCCCGCACCGTGCCGTCCGCGCCCGCCCCGATGTCGCTCAGCGCTCCGGGGACATTGACCCACGGAGCACCGTCGTAGTTGCTGTACTTGCAGATCGCAGCTCCGGCGTTCACACCCCACACCGTGGTCCTGGACCCTGCCGAGATGGCACTCAGGCCGCCCGAGACCTTCACCCGGTCCGCCATGCCCAAACACCTTTCATCGAACCGATGTCAGCGCCGTCCTCCGGGATCGGACGATTCAAAAAGTCGACTGAATCCCTGTTCCAATATCAAACAAGCCAGAAAATCGTGTTTCAACTCTCGCGACCTTGCGGCGCGCTGGGCTTGAGCGGCTCGGTCGAAGCGATTCGGCTGGAAGTGCGGTCCCGCCCAAGGGGGATCGACGTATGGGCTGACCCGTGCATCTCCACCCTGAGCTGCTTCGCTGGCAGGAGTGGGCGAGCCAGCGTGAACGCGCCGCCCGGGGGCGGCGGCACGGACGCGCCTCTCACAGACGTTCATCTGCGAGAGTTCCGCGAGAGCCCCCGGAGTGATCACGTTTCCGCAGGTCGCCCTTCGCGAAAGTCCTCTCGAAACCCGCACGTTGTGCGAGGCACTTCTGAGGGACTCCCCTGTCCCATGCCATTGAGTCTTGACCGATTGCCACTGAAGATCGACCACTGCCCAGTTCGTGCCATCGAACCATTGACTGACCAAGTCAGCGCCCCCGTCCGACAGTTCACTCGATAGAAGGCATCTCCGATCTTCACGCAGTATCGTCGGCCGGGCGCCCTTACAGTCTGCGTGCCGTCCGGATGAGATGGCATCCGTCGCTGACACATGGGAGTGGGACGTGAGGTCTTCGGGTATGGCTGTCTCGGCAATGGCCGTGGCTATGGCGGCGCTGGGAGTGGGAAGTGGCGCCCCCGCGTCCGCCGCCCCCACGGCGACGCCGTCGTGCAGCGGGGCGGAGTGCCCCAGTTTGAAGCCGACCAGGCTCACGGCCAGCCAGGCCAGCCTGAACGTCACCCAGATGCAACTGGAAAACATCAACGCGATGGCGACAGACGCGGTGACCGGGGAGCCCATTCGCGGCGCGAAGATCGTGTTCGCCACCATGGGCGGCAGGACGCTGGGGGCGGCCTACACGGACTACTACGGCATCGCTGCGATCGCCGCGCCGGAGAATTTCGGCCCCGGAACCCTCCAGGAACTGCTGGGCGGCTATGAAGCCGCGATGGTCGGCGACGGCATTCACGCCCCGGCCGGAGCCCACGGAGCGATCACGATCGGCACGGACCAAGGCCCCGGTGTCCCGGGCGGCCCCTGCTCCGTCTGCAGCGACCGTGCGCTCAAGCAGGACGTGGTCCCGGTCGACTGGAGCCGGTAGCGGTGGGGATCTTCCGTCGGCGGTCCCGGGCGGCTGACCACGGTGCCTCGGCACGGCTTCGAGCTGAGGTCCGGGAGTTCAGCGACGTGGCATCGGTCAGCCCGGTCAACGGTTACGCAGTTCTGGGGACCGTGGCCGCGCTGCCCATCAGTACCTGGCGCTACCTCTGGGAGCCCGAGGGCGTGCGTCATCTGGGGCCGATGGCCCAGGACTGGCACGCCGCCTTCGGCTTCAACCACGACGACACCACCATCCCCGTCGTCGACGGCCTAGGCGTCGCCCTGGTGTGCATCCAGGCACTGCACCGCCGCGTGGAAGAGCTCACGGCCGAAGTGGATCGTCTGCGAGAAGCCGCGAGCCTGAACACGCCCGGGGCCGCGTGACGCGCCGGATGGCCTGTTGTGATGCTCCAGCGCTCGGCCGGGGAAGGCCAGTTGCCACGGGCCGCCCTCGCTGAGCGCGGCCCGTGGCCGTCCCTTCCCTCAGAAGGCTGGGGGATTCGGTCCCTGCGGAACTCTCATCGTGATCCAGAAGACAAGACACCATGACAAGGCAGGACACCTTGGCACGACACGACACTGTGACGGGACCATCCCGGGCGATGGATCTGCGGTCACCGGTGTGTACGGACGCGGTCTGGCGGCTTCCGGTGACGGTCTGTCGCATCACCCAGTTCCTGGGTGAGCAGACGGCCGGCGCCTTACTGGAGCGCGCCATCGACTCCGCCGGCGACACGTTGAAGCCCTCCATGATTCGCGACCGGGAAGTGGTCCCCGACTTCCGCCGGTCCCGCTCGCGCCAAGACTTCGCCGCGCCTGAGCTGATGGCAGCCATCCACGAGGTGCTGGAGGCGGTCGAGCACACTCTCGGAGTCTCCTGCCAGTACACCGAACCCATCTACAGCCTCAACGCGCACAACGACGGCGACTTCTACCGGCCGCACCAGGACAGCAGCGCCGAGTTCGCCCCCCGGCGTCTGCTCACATTCGTGTACTACCTGCATCGCACACCCCGGCCTTTCGACGGGGGCGAGCTGCGTGTGTTCGACGCGGCTCTGCCACTGCACACCGGGACGGCCGGGAGATGGCAGGAGCGCACCTGGCGGGACTGGGAGCCCGAGCACGACAGCATCGTGTTCTTCCTCCCCAGCGCCTGGCATGAGGTAAGGCCGGTCAGCTGCCCGAGTAAGCAGCACGCGGACAGCCGCTTCGCCATCAACGGCTGGCTGTGCAGCCCCGACCCCGCGAACCGTGGGAATGACGCGAGCCCGTGAAACGCATCGTCCCCGAGTCCGACTGACGGGGATGCGTCCCGTCAGTCGGACTCGTTCGAGGCGAGGTCACGTGAGCTCCCGGGACTGTGCACGAGCGTCCGGCCCGTTGGCCCGGTCGGTCAACCTTCAGTGGCAGAAACGCGCGCCGGTCAACGTTCGGTGTCAATCGGTCAAGGTTCAGCGTCACAGGACATTCCCGGATGGAACTCACGCCCGATCGGGCCGCATGGGCGGTAGAACGTCACGACTGCCCGAACTGTGACGCGCCCGCCGGCTCCGCCTGCCGCACCCGCGGCGGGAAGACCGCGGTGAAGTACCACACCGCGCGCTTCGTCCTCGTCCCCGCGCTCCGCGAAGAACTCGAAGTCCTCGTCCCCGCCACCGCCACCCCGGCCGCGCGTGGAAGCAGGGCCCGGCACTCGCCGTCGTGCCCGCGCCCCGCACCGAGCGCCCGGTGCGCATCGGGTACGCCAGGACGTCGACCGCGCGCCAG